>NZ_QOUX01000027.1 GCF_004116265.1 Anaerobacillus alkaliphilus
TGTTACTCACCCGTCCGCCGCTAAGAATGAAAAGCAAGCTTTTCATTCTCCGCTCGACTTGCATGTATTAGGCACGCCGCCAGCGTTCGTCCTGAGCCAGGATCAAACTCTCCATAAAAGTGTTTGACAAAAGCTCAAAAATAATAATTCATTGACGAGATATTTACTATCTCTTTAATTCGCTTGGCTGTGTGTTCAGTTTTCAAAGAACAATGTTTGTTTTGTCGTTTCTCAGCGACAAGAATTTAATTATATCACGATAACTTATCGCTTGCAACAACTTTTTTAAAAAAATTTCGTGCAATCAATTTGTTATTGGCAACAGAAACTATAATACCATCTTAAAAAGATAAAAGCAAGTATTTCTTACGCAGTAATTTCACAGTATCACCGATGTTTATACATAAGCGGGAAACTCTCATTCCCACTTATGTATGTATGCTGGTTTATAACTTTTTAACTTACCAATTAGCACGGACGGATCTTCTTCCATTATTATAAGCTTCCTATATTCTTCTTTAACAAAGCCTTGTTCAATCATATGATCAAATAAGCTCAGTAATGGCGTATAGTAGTTACTTACATTTAAAAGGCTACAAGGTTTTTGATGGTAACCTATTTGCGCCCAAGTCAGAACCTCAAAAAATTCCTCTAAAGTTCCAGACCCACCTGGCAGTGTAATAAAGCCGTCAGCCAATTCTGCCATCATCGCTTTACGTTCATGCATCGTCTCTACAATATGAAGCTCAGTTAGGTTGCCATGGGCAATTTCCACTCTCATTAATTTTTTCGGTATAACACCAATTGCCCTACCTCCATGTTCTATAACCGAATCTGCCACAGCACCCATGCATCCCACTTGAGCACCTCCATAGACAAGTTGAATACCTTCTTCAGCTAATTTCTTCCCTAATTCTCTGGCAGCATCTAAATATGAAGGATCATTCCCATCACTCGAACCACAAAACACTGCAATACTTTTCAAATCAACCACTCCTTTACGTAATCTTTTCCATTTTAATATATCATGAATTTGATAATTCATTAGTATCGCCATTAGGATACTAAATGTAGTTGCGCTAAAACATTCGCAACTACATTTAGTTTAATATGGCTTCATTAAAGTAATTATGAAATTCATATAAATAATTTTTAGCAAATCTAAACATACTAAACTAAAAAGTGGTGATCTATATGTTTAATTACGGGGTAAAACGTTTATTAATTAGTAGTACAATTCTTTCTGCAAGTCTAAGTTTGATTATTATAGTGATGACCATCATTCACCATTCCAAAATGCAGGAATCAATGAATGATATTCAGAGAAATGGTTTCATCTAAGTAAAAAAGATCGCCTATTGGCGATCTTTTTTACTTAGTGTTGTTTATTAGGAAGCTTTTTTTCCGGATGACCTTTACCTTGTCGCTTTTTATTTCTCTCTGCTTTTTCTTTATTTTCATGTAATTTCTCTACGAACTCATGAGTACTTTCGTTGTTCATCAAACGTGACTCCTCCTTGTGTTTAGTTTCTTCTCAGTTACTTTAACCACAGGGAATTAAAAAATGCACATCAACTTGCTGACTTTTTTTGGATTGAGGTAACCTCAAGCTTCTTTCGATTTACAATTATTATTCCAGAAGTAACAAATAATAGGCCAAGTATAATAAAGATGTGGATCACTTCTCCTAATAAAAATGAAGAAGAAATTACTCCGAAAACAGGTATTAAAAACAAATACATAGAAACTTGACCAACATAGTTATACTTCATTACATTATTCCAAATAACAAATCCCACAGATGATAATAAAGACAAATATAGTAAAAGTCCAAATGCATAGAGAGTAAATGTGAATGGCATAAATCCAACGAATAAACTACCAACCAGTACTAAACCAATACCTCCAAACAACATTTGATACGCTGTCAAATACATTACATTCATTTTTGCAGAGCCGTTCCGAGCAAGGATATTTCCATAAGCACAGGAGATCATTGCAACAGTCAAACAAAGCTCACCAATTCCAAATTGAAATTCAAATGTTCCTCTAGTTATGTTGACGAGAATGACACCCGTAAATCCTACAAAGAGTCCCAATGTTTTACGCATCGAAATCTTATCGTTTTCGTACATGAAGTGTGCGAAAATAATTTGAAAAAAGGATATCGTCCCAGCGATAATCGCACCCTGTATTCCAGTACTGTAACTTAAACCAATGTAAAACAATATGTATTGAAAGAATGTTTGAAAGAAACCAATCGTTAACAAGGGTTTAAACGTAGCTTTCTGATAACGAATGTTCCTTTTAAAGGTAATCATAAATAATAGAATGAATAATGCCGCTAGAAAAAAACGATAGCCTGCAAATAGAATTTGTTGAGCAATTTCACCTTGCTGAATCTGCAGTGCATCATAGCTCAGCTTTATCGCTGGAAACGCACTTCCCCATAAAGCCGTACAAACAACAGCTGCTATGATTACCCCATATTTATTTTTATAAAATTGTTCCGCTGTCAAGATTTCAGATCCTTCCTACTCTTTAATTCATTTTTAACTGAAGTAATAATAGCATACTTGACTGAAAAAAGACGCTAGATTTTTTTCTAGCGTCCCAAATGTTAGTTTAACTTGTCTTTTATAAAAAACGGTGCATCTTTCAAAGAAATCGTTTCAAAGATTGGTGAAGTATAATCTTTTGTAGAATAGTAGGCTATAACATATTCACCACGGTCATCCCAGTTAGAAACTTGTAAGCAAACTTCGATTTCTTCATTATTATCAATTTTTATTGCATCCGGTCTTTTTTCAAAGTCTCTCATTTCTTCCTCGTAGCGCATGTACTCATGGAGATATTCTTTGTCTTTTTTTATGATAACTGCATAAGCAATATCCTCTGCAGTTAATCGAGCCTTGCTAACCAAATCTCTTTCGGCCAACCATGCTTCAATTAACTCATGGTGTTTATTCCAAGATGTAGTAGCTCGTTGATTGTCTTTCATTAGATATTCAACAGTTGCCCAATAACCACTTTTTGAAGTAATTTCGTCAATCGTTTCTTCTCTAAGCTCAGCTTGGAATGTTTCATGAAAACTGATAATATCGTCACGATCTGTAATTGTAAGTTGATTATTCCCCCGAGTTGAGATAATTGAGATTTTGTCAATCTTGGTTGCATCCTCAATTCGTAGTAATCCGTGAACGTTCCTTTTATGCTCCTGAGATTCAACTAGCGAACTATACAATTCATTCGGTTCTAAGTAGAAATTTTCAGGAACGCGATAATGTCTAACAATTTTCTTTCCACTCGTTAACTCATAACCAATAACGACTTGACGGTAATAACCTGACAATTGACCAAACCTACTAGAATTTTTGATAATATCTTTATGAATTTCGCGAATGTTCTCGATATTGGTTTGATCTTTATAATAATAGCGTGGACCGTACTCTCTCTCTAAATCCGTATAATAAAAATGATTTTCATCCATCAAATATATGCTTTCTCCAAAATACACACGTTCGATATTATCAATAGTTGGGAGGCGATTTTCATACCCAGTGATATCAAACTTGATTAGTAACGCTAGAACTACCATTACTGCTACGAAAATACCATAGCCTTTCCACTTCGTAAGAACACGCCAAGATTTCTCCAATATCATTAGAGCAATAAAATAACCAATAATTGAGGCGGCTACATAACCAAAGATTTGCCATCCAAGTGTTCCTTGCGTTTCGCCAAAATACATTCCGCCTAAAAGCATCGCACAAGCTGTAACGCCGTATAAAAACACTGGTTGTAATGATCGAAAAGCAATAGCCTGTGTCGCAGTCTCAACTTTTCGTTTTTGATATGCAATATATCCAATTGCAAGTGCAATAACGGTTATCAGTAGGAAGAAAACCACTTCATTTGTCGTTAGACCCTGACGCACTAGATTCGAAGCTCTAATAAATGGGATTAGTTTTTCTACTTGTTTATCTAGGTAATAATCGACAGCAAAACCATGTAATAAGTATTTCACATTCATGAAGAATAGAATCGTTATTCCAGCAGGAAAAATAAATAAAATATAAGTTAAAACACCATGAAAAACAGATATTCCTGTGAACATCCCTACAAATACTGCCACTGCAAATACAAAGACAATAAGTAATAGTGTTGTTCCAATCCATTCGGTTATAGCTGAAACAGTTAGTATCGTTGGCGCGTCTACAAAACCGCTTATCACAAATAAACTTAAGCCCGTAATAATAACAGGTACTGCTAATACAATCGTACCAAATAATACATTCTGGAAAAATAATGCTCCACGTTTGATCGGAAGGCTATGAATGTAATCAGCAGAAAGTTTCACATGCATATAACGGAATAAGAAAATAGCAAGTAAAATTGGTACTGTAAACATTAGTAAATATTGAAAGCCATCCATAAAGCTGAATAGACTTCCTGATGTAAATGCATAGTGTTGCCTATACTCTCTATAACTGCTTGATATCATTAGAATTTGTAATGGGACCGCGAACCACAAGCATAAAAGATAGAGGATGCCGATCCAGCCAACATTCTTTAAATTCTGTATATATATACCACGATTAAACAATAACGTTTTCAATTGCATAGCCAACATCCCTCATTTCATAAATGAAAATTTCCTCTAATGTAAGTGGCAAGATGTCAAATAAGACTGGTTTGTTATTATGAACCTGGGAGGAGATTTCATCTTCTTTCCCTCTAACGATATACATCCGTACACTTCCCCGTTCTTCCTTATATAACACTTCAATACCTTGTAAAAACGTAGTCGGAACTTCGCCTTTAAATGCTACTTGGATCTTATGGACATCAGACTTTAAATCATCTAAGTCTTTTTGGATCATGATTTCGCCGTAATGGAGAATTCCGATGTGGTCACACAAATCCTCAACTTCCCTAAGGTTATGAGAGGAAATCAAGATGGTTAGTTCTCGTTCTGCCACATCTTGGACTAGCAGGTTTTTTACTTTCTGCCTCATGACTGCATCTAATCCATCAAATGGTTCATCTAAAATAAGTAGTTCTGGCATCGTTGATAAAGATAGCCAAAATGCCACTTGGCGTTGCATCCCTTTTGACATACGGTGGATTTTTTTATTTACTTGAATCGGGAAAACACTAGCTAATTCTTGAAAGCGCTCCTCGTTCCATTGCGGATAAACACTCTGATAGAAGTTTGCCATTTGCCTTACTGTTGATTGTGGAAAAAAGTACAGAGAGTCTGTTAAAACAATCGTTTTACTTTTCAAGTCAGTATTTTCAAAGATTACTTCACCATTTACGAATACATCCCCACTATCTTGTTTGTAAATGCCACCGATCATTTTTAGAAGTGTCGTTTTTCCAGCACCGTTTGAACCAAGCAACCCGTAAATTGAACCTTTATCGACTGTTAAACTTAAGCTTTTAACAGCTTCCATTCCATCAAACAATTTTTTGACGTTACGAACCTGAATCATTACTTTCCCCTCCTTTCACACTTTGTTCAGCTTCAGTAATAATTGATAAGATTTCTTCTTTTTCTATCCCTAAATATAAAGCTTCAGAAATAAGCTTAATTAAGTCTTTTTTCATCTTCTTCACCTTTTCATTATTTGTTGCATGCGCTTGGGGCGAGACAAATTTCCCTTTGCCCGGGACCGAATAAATATAACCTTGGTGCTCTAATTCACGATAGGCCTTTTGAATTGTATTTGGATTAATCGTTAGATCAGCTGCCAATGCCCTCACTGATGGAAGTTGCTCATCTTTTTGAAAGACTTCATGGATAATGAGCTCTTTCAATTTCTCTACTAACTGTTCATAAATGGGAACTCTACTACGTAAGTCTAATTGGAACATCGTTGTCCTCCTTTCGTACCTTTGTGTCTTAATGTTGTAAGCTTATAACCCTACGTGTCATGTGTATTATGTGTATTACTATTAATAGTACAGTTTTATTATAACTCGTTTGGAAAATTTGGCAAGTGTTTTATGAAAAATAATTGTAAAAAGCAAAGTTGGTTATGATAAGAGCGTTTAACGGGACAAAATATAATAAAGGTGGTGAAACTATGTCTAACACAGTAGTTAACGAGCTAAATGAGTTTCTGAAAGGTCAATACATGGGAATCCATTCGTATGAACATTACATTCAAAAACTACAAGATGAACAAATTAAAGAAGAGTTTCAAAAAATTCAGGAGGGGCATAAACTCCATGCGATGAGAGTTGCAAGCCGGATCCAGGACCTCGGTGGAAAACCAGTGGATGATGAAGGATTGGTAGGGTCGATCCAAGGTTTCTTTAGTCAGTTAAACCTTCCTGATACGACCAACGGTTTAATTCAATGCGCACTAAAAGGAGAAGCTATGGGGATTGAAGCATCCGAAAAAATTGTCAGGGGCGATTTAGATCCTGATAGTCGCAAAATAATTGAAGAAATTTTAGACCATGACCGGCAGCATATTTTTCGCTTAAACCAATTGCTTCATTAAATTTTATTCAGAGCAAGCATTGAATCAAAGAGCCGCTTGAAAACCAAGCGGCCAAAATATGTTACAAACGTCTTTTTCTTTCAAGCAAGCATTGAAACCGTTCCTCAAGGTGTAGGTATTCCTTTTCTCCTGGGTTGTATTTACTTAGTTCGCCAAGCACATACGCAATTTCGTTTTCAATCATCATTTTTTGCTCCGCATCGTGATGATCTTTTTGCTTATTCATCAATCTAGTTAATCCATATTCTACTTTTCGGATTGCCCCATCTTTAAAGAGCAAGAGACGATCACAAGTCCTTTCGAGTAAATATCGGTCATGAGTTATTAACAATAGCGTCCGGTTATATTGTGATAGGGCTTCTTCTAGCTGTTCACGTGCATGAAGATCTAGGTGATTGGTTGGTTCATCTAAGATTAGTAAGTCATAATTACCCAGCAATAACCTAGCAATCTTCACTTTCGTTCGTTCCCCTAGACTGAGAAAGCCTATTTTCTTTCTTACTAATTTGTCATCTAAACCTAAATTCGCCAACATTGTTCGAATTGCACCTTCTTCTGTTCGATTATTTATCTCGAATAGATCTAAAACAGGGCAGTCTTCATTTAAATCAAAGACATCTTGACTAAGATAACCAATTTTGACAGAAGGGGTTAGATACAATAAACCTTCCAATGATAGTTCACCTAACACTCCTTTTATGAAAGTCGATTTCCCTGTCCCATTATTTCCAAACAAGCCAATTCGTTCACCTCTTTGGATGGTAAAAGAACTATCTTTAAAAAGAGTTCGTTTACCAAAGCTCTTTTGTAAGTCCTTAACCTCTAAGATTATTTTGCCCTTCTTTTCACTTTCTTGAAAGAGAAAGTGGATAGTTTCCTCTGCTTTAGGTTTCTTGACACCTTTAACATCAATTTTTTCAAGTCGCTTAATCCTAGATTTAATCTGCTGATCTTTCTTCTTTGCCTTTACTCGAAAGTACTCTTTGGCTCCTATTTTGGTTCCTGACTTCAATCCTTTTGTTGTCGATTCCCGGTGAGCTTTATCAGACCAGTTTTTTAATTGTTTTATTTGGCTGTTAATACGTTCTTTCGTTTTTTGTTGTTCTTCGTATGCATGCATCTGACTTGCGTATCTTCGCTGCTTTTCATCTCGATAAAAACTATAATTCCCTTTATATTCTTGTATTTCGCCATCTTCAATTTCTAAAATTTTGGTTACAGTTTGATCTAGAAAATAACGATCATGAGATATAATCATGATTGTTCCAGGATAACTATCAATTTTTTCAATCAGCCATTGTGTTCCTTCATAATCCATGTGGTTAGTTGGTTCATCTAAGATTAAAAATGTAGAAAACTCTGACCACACATTGGCTAACGCTAGTTTTGTCTTTTCTCCACCACTTAAACTGTCTAGTCGTTCAATCTCCCACTCATTTACCTTTTTAACACCTAACATGCTACTTGTTTCAAGGAAATCCTGCAGCTCTATCTGCCTTTGGAGCAATTCGTTAAATGTTACTGAAGAGTAGTTGACCGATTGCTCCTGGTAACCGATCTTCACGTCTTTTTGGTACCAAGTGATGTTCCCGCCATCTGGATTTAGCGAGCCATTAAGTAAATTTACCAACGTAGATTTCCCAGAACCATTTTTACCAACAAGACCAATTCTTTCGCCTACTCCTATATCAAACGTTATATTTTTCAAGATCATTTGATCCATATATTCTTTGCTAACTTTTTTACAACTGACTAATACTGTCATACGATCACCTCTATTAATCTAATCCTGTCAAAAAATGACTCATATCTTAAATTACAACGCACAAAAAAGCCGTTTATGAACACGAACATCCATTAACGACCTTTTCCCAGATATGGATAAGGGTAACCAAAATAAACGCATCGCGTTTACTCTGTTAGGCGTTAAATTCTGTTCTTAGCTATTGCACGAGGGTAACTTAAAGAAGACACTAACCTGATAGTTTTCAGGTCGCGTTACAAAACACTCTGCAATTTCATGTTTTCGCTAAGAACTTATTTACGCATCGGCTTACTCCTTATAACTTTTAGATTAATTTACAACAAAATTATAGCAGTTGAGAAAATAGTTTACAATACTTTTTCAAATTTTTGTCATTTGTCAAAATAAGAATTGGTCAAGCATATAAATACATACCCTTTAAAGAGGTGATAAACATGCTTAGGATTATCTTAATGCTTTACATACTTAGAAAGTTAAAAGTAGTAAAGCAAAAGTTCGTGTTTTTTATCAATATTTAACGTAAAAAGATGATCTTCCGAACGCCAAAACCGACCAACAGTCCAGGAATTAAGAATAACATTGGTAAAAATACTGGCCCTATAAGTACGCCAAAAAAAGTTATTCTGGCTGAGTAAATGAGACCAATCGTTACAAAAAAAGCACCAAAAGCATATGGTAAATAAAGATAAGGACTAATGTTTGTGTTTGAATCACGGAACGCATCCCATAATGAATACATATAAAGGCATGGGTAAAACATTAACCACTGATAGTTAGTGATAGCTATTGCACTCTGAATATTCCCATTAAAAGAGGCAACAATTGCTAAATTAAAATTACTCATTACATTTACGACGAATTCTAAAAAAATAAAAATAGCGCCTTTAAATAACTTCTTATTTACAAATTGGCCAAAACCGGGGAGAGCAATGCTCCAAAATAATGCCTCATACTTGTATTTAGTTTTCGTTTCCTCCATAAAAACTCCCCTTTATTCACTTTCTATAGTAGGAGTATAAATTGCACAAGCATTATTCATTGGGAGTTTTCCATTTCCCTCTATTATTACCCACTTGAAACCCATAAATAATCCCCTGCTTTCCTACATTTATTTTCTGTTAAATTCAAAATGTTCATGACAACTATTTAAAGGAAAAGCACTACCCATGGGTAATGCAATAACTACATCAATAATTGACCTTAGATTTAGCGATACTTTACTCTCTAGCTGTACGAGTCGATACCCTTAGTATCCTTAATTGGTAAAATAATAAACCTATATGTAAAATAATAATTACAATTTTTTACTTTGATAATTGATGAAAAAAAAAAGGAGTATTCAAATGATATTTAAAATAACATACATAGCTGAAGACTTACAGGTTAAGGCGTATTTAGGATTCCCAAATAATATAAATATCACATCCGCTAATTTAAAGGATTTTATTCCTAACATTGATGTAGATGCAGAGGTAGTATCCTCAATCATACCTAAGGTTTATGAAGTAGAAAATATACAACTTCCAGCTTTCATTTACTGTCGCGGAGGTATCGGTCACTTTGGTCGTGTCAAACCTAGCTGGGTGGAGGCATTTGCAAACCAGGGATATGTCGTTCTTGCCCCTTGCTATCGTGGTCATGAGGGCGGTGAAGGTAGAGACGAGTTTGGGGGGGCTGATGAAGAAGACGTACATGCCGCATTTCGCTTGTTACAGTCATTACCGTTTGTTCAATCGGAAAAGATTTCAATTATGGGGTTTTCACGCGGTTCAATAAATGCCACAAAGACAGCGATCAAATTCCCAACCACTCATAAGTTAATTCTCTGGGGCGGTGTTTCCAGTCTTATTCAAACCTATGAGGAACGTGTGGACTTACGCAGAATGCTAAAACGAGTGATTGGTAATCCAAACAAGGTTCCAGAAGCTTATTACAAGCGGTCTCCAATCAAACAGGTGCATAATATCACTTGCCCTGTACTAATCATGCATGGATCGGTTGATCATCAAGTAGATGTAAGTCATGGAGTAAACTTATATAGAGAGCTTAAATCACAGTCGAAGAAGACAACTCTCCACCTATTTGAAAATTACGGACACCATTTACCGCTCACTTTCCACCAGGATGCAATTGAGAATATGTTCGAATGGATTAAAAATGACTAATAAGTTTTATGATAAAAACGAATAATACTTCTTAGAAATCTTTTTAAGAGGGATTGTTGCTCGTGCGAAAAAAAACATTAAAAGGGTTACCTTTTATTTTTTTATTGGTCATTCATATTAGCTTACTTACTTATACTTTTTACAAAAAGGAAAACCGTAAAAAAGTCCTTATCATGCTTTTAAATAATATCGGCTTTGCCTATTTTTTCGAGTATATTATTTTCACTATTTTCAACTCATACAGTTATCAACCACGGATAGTAAAGAATAAAAGCTTTGATAATACAATAGGGGCAATCATGTCACAAGCTGTTTTCGTCCCTATGACAGCTGTTTTCATAACTAGCTTTCAATTAGGATGGAAGGTAAAAATGATTTTTTCTCTTTATTTTTTCTTAATTGAGAGACTGTTTATTAAATTATCTATCTTTAAGACAAACTGGTGGCGTTCCTTGTACACAGCAACACTTATTCCCATTTACTTCGCAATCTGCACCTTTTGGCAGAAAAAATTAAATCGTCAAGAACCCGTTGTTTTATTTACAACACTAGTTAACAGTCTCATTGTCATAAACGCAAATATTATTTATCTGTTAGCTTTTTTTCGAAAAATAAAGTTTGGCAAAGGACATGTTCGTTCGTGGAATGAACATTTTGTCATCTCTCCTCTTTACACATTTTGCATTTCTCTTTTAACAGTGATAGCTGTGAGGAAGAATTCTTTTAAAACACAGCTAATGGGTGTATTAGGTATTCATTATCTGCTTGGCAAACTAAATATTATTAAAACTTCATTTCCATTTGTTCTCTGGACTACAAGTCAAATATTAATGTTTTATATTGGAGTGTTCTTTAAGAAAATCGCCTATGAGATTGGCAACTCAAAAAAATAGTATTTACAAAATAATTAGTAATGGTTATAATTTCCTAAACAACCATATTTTAAATGAAAAGGAGCTGAACGAAATGAGAAAATTTACTTACTTATCCAAATTAAATACATTACAATTCGTTCAGTTTACGTAGGAATAAAATTCTTCCTTTAATTTATTCATGCCACAGACGAGCGTATTGTCTGTGGCATTTTTATTAAGTATCTTTTATGTGCCATAGGTATTTTTCCTATGGTATTTTTTTTGGGAAAATTTAATGGTGAGAGGAAAATAAAAAATGATCCATGTAAAAGCTTTATCAAAAAATTATCAAATTGTTCAGCGTGACCCCGGATTAAAAGGAGCAATGAAAGCGTTGCTAAAGCGAAAATATATGACAAAGCATGCCGTCAAGAACGTTAATTTCGAAATACAACAGGGTGAAATGGTGGGCTACATTGGAGCAAACGGGGCAGGAAAATCAACAACCATAAAAATGTTATGTGGGATTTTAACACCTACTAGCGGTGAAATAACAGTGAGTGGTATTGTTCCTTACAAAAATAGACATAACAACGCCAAAAATATTGGAGCTGTTTTTGGGCAACGGACTCAATTGTTTTGGGATATTCCAGTACGAGAATCTTATGATCTACTTCGTCATATTTACGAGGTACCTGAACAACAATACAAAGAAACTTTAGCATTGTTTACTGAAGTACTAAATCTAGAGCCATTGCTCCCAATTCCAGTACGACAACTTTCATTAGGTCAAAAGATGCGTTGCGAACTAGCTGCTGCCTTTCTTCACCGCCCAAAAGTAGTCTATTTAGATGAACCTACGATTGGATTGGATGTAGCTGTAAAAGTGAAAATCCGTCAGTTTATTAAACAAATGAACAAAATGTGGGGAACAACCGTTATTTTAACTACACATGACATGCAAGATATTGAAGAGATTTGTACTCGAATTATTATCATTAATGAAGGTACGATTATTTATGATGGGAATATACAATCAATTCAAGATCAATTTGGACATAAGAGACTCATTCATTTTGACTTAGAAAAAGATGAAAATATGAAACTCCCAGAGAAGTTACTAGGTTTTGCTGAGATTCTTAGTCATGATCCTGAACACAGAAAAGTAACTTTATCAATTACAAGTAAAGAAATGTCCACTGCTTCAATAATTGCAACAATGATGAATGACTACGAAATTCGCGATCTAACGATTGCCGACCCGAAGATTGAAACACTTGTTGAAGAAATTTTTAATCGGGGGCTATAACATGCGTAAATATGTAGAATTTATGAAAGTGATGATGAAGGTAGAGACCGCTTATGCCGCATGGTATTGGGCGGGAACCTTTGCTACTATCGTACAGCTATTAATCTTGTATTATTTTTGGCATGCAGTCTATGAAAATCGTACAACAATTGCAGATATGCCCCTTGAAATGATGCTTACTTATATGGTAATTGCCATGCTTATGTCTGAGTATGTATCAGGCGTTGGAAATCAACTTGCCGAGGACATTCGCGAGGGAAATATTGCTATTGAGCTTATGCGACCCTATCACTTGCTTAATAAACTTGTAGCCATGGACTTGGGATTTAAGTTATCAAGCTCGATTCGAAGTGCTCTTCCTATGTTTATCCTGGCGATATTTTTCATTGGTATTTATTTACCTACTACTCTAGAAAATTGGATTTTATTTATTATTAGTGCAATCCTCGGAGTTTTACTAGGTGCTCAAATTGATTTAATCGTTGGGGTAATAGCTTTTTGGACGATTAATATCTGGGGCTTACGTGTTTTTAAGGAAGCAATCATTCGTTTTTTTTCTGGTGCATTAGTTCCAATTTCTTTATTTCCGCTTTGGTTTCAAACATTAAGTCAATACTTGCCGTTCCAATCAATGGTTTTCGTTCCAGTCTCTATTTACACGGGCACAATTACAGGAATAGATGCCTATATTGCAATCACTATACAGCTAGGTTGGCTTATTGCCATCTTTACGATCGTGCGAATTATTTGGGCAGTTGCTGTTAGAAAGGTGACAATTTTTGGCGGCTAGACTATTTTAAAGAGGAAGTGATCTTTTGCTTACTAGATATATGAAACTTTATTGGCTTTATTTTAAAAATCACGTCAAGGTAATGATGGAATATCGCGGCGATTTCTTTATTGGAATGGGGTCAGTCATCTTACAACAGTTTACGGCAATCTTCTTTGTTGGTGTCGTATTTCAACACATAGATGACATTAATGGTTGGGGTTTCTATGAGATTTTATTTATCTACGGCATTGCAATGACGGGTCGGTCTATCCATCATATCTTCTTTGATAATTTATGGACACTAGGCTGGCAATATATTAAAAACGGAAATTTCGATCGGCTTTTAATTAGACCAGTAAATCCATTATTTCAAGTATGTGCAGAAAGAGTTCAACAAGATGGCTTTGGTCAGCTTGTGATTGGGCTTATTGTTCTAAGTACTTCTATCACGCAACTTGGATTGCAGTGGTCATTGTTAGATGTGTTTGTAATAGCTATACTAATCATTTCTAGCGGTTTTATTTTCGTAGCTGTTAATCTATTTTTTATTACCTTTTCTTTTTGGATGGTAGATAGCTTACCAATCGTATGGGCTACATTTAATTTAAGTGAATTTACCCGTTATCCGCTGACTATTTACCATAAAAGTATTGCCTTTTTATTAACTTGGATTATCCCATATGGCTTTACAGCATTTTATCCAGCTACGTACTTCATTGAACATTCTGGTTATAAGGCTTTTGCCCTTTGGACACCTATTGTTGCCTTACTATCATGTGCGATTGCTTACGCCTTCTGGAACAGAGGTATACGTGCATTTACAAGTACGGGGAGTTAGTTTAGGATAACTGCTATCTTACTTTTTTCCTTAGTTCCTTTAGAAGCTGCTGGGCAGAAGGCAAAACAAAAAATGAGAGTTCTCTTCCACGAAAAAACTCATTTCTTTGAATGAACCCTTTTTGCTCAAGCAGCTTCATTTTTTCAGTTTCAAACCGACAAAGAACATAACCATCTTTACTAGTATGCTGAATTAATCTCCATAATGTTCTCTTCTCTTCTAGAGATAGCTGAGTTAATTTCTCGTAAGTTTTTTGATCAATATCCGGCAAAAACTCAATATTCATCTCTCGTTTCATCCTTTACTATCAATCACTTTAATTCCATTGTATCTCCAATAATTACCCATGAGCAAATTGATTTAAAAAATGGTATCCTATCTTAATAGAAGCTATATTACGAAGAAAGGTTGATTATATGAAAGAAGATTATCGTGTTTGGCTAAAGATTGGCGTGACTTATTTTGTTATTTTGACAATGCTCTATATACCAATTGTGCTATTTAACCTTTTCCCAAGTAATTATACATATAAAGAAGCTGGCGATTCCGTGATAATTGAACATGGAATTTTCCAGAAGGAAACAATGGAAATAACAGTAACAGAAGAAAACATCCAAGAAGTTACAGGGTTACTATATCATATCCGCTCTATTCATAGCCTAACAGTTCTAGGTGTACCTCTACTTTCATTTATCTGCGTTGGTTTTTTATTTCAATTTTCAAAAGGGTTTAAAGCAATGAAAGGAATTGCAGCTACTAGAAAAAGGGCAGTTGCTTGGGCATTAATTACAACTGTCATACTGTTGTGGTTAATTGGAGAGTTTCTATTTCGACGTGAAAATATCGTTCATAGTCTTACGCGTTTATTAGAGGGTTAGTATAGGTACTTAGTACTAAATTGTTAATTAGGTCAATATTTATCATGAAACGGGCAATCTAATCTCAGTATGAATTTTTTTTATGCTGGGAGGACTTAGATTGTTTCATTCTGCATTAACTTTGGGGTTTCTACTTGGAGTATTCATCACTCGCAAATGGCATAGATGGAAAGACTCCTTTATTCCATTTCTTCTTTTTGCTATCTTTAACCTTTATTATCATTATCTCTGTCACAGTACTGACCGATGGCTATGGGAGCTTTCTAAGCCTATAGTTAATGAATTCATTACAGAAACAATTTATACTTTTATCATCTTTCCATGTTGGACAATCCTATTTATAAGTTTTTTCCCACCTGAAAAAAAAGTCTCGTATATCCTTAAATGGAGTGTTGCTTCTGTACTCATTGAATGGGTAGCAAGTGAGATGGAATATTTCAACTATACAAACGGCTGGCATATTGGTTGGACCTTCTTTTTCTATCTAACAATGTATCCAGTCTTAAAGATAGCTCAAACTAAGCAAATTCAAGCACTATTGATTTCATTTATTATCATTATTTTTTATTTATGGATCTTTGACTATTTTCCGTTAATTTTATCGATAAATCTAATAGATAAGTAAGCCCCAAATTCACGGGGCTTACAACTACTTGATGATTAACCTATCGTTTTCATCGAACTCCAACTTTTTTACGTAAGCCACTTCCCAGTAAAATCCGTCTCGATCCACTAAAACATTGTTTTCTGGACTACCTCCTTAATTTACGCCCTTTTTAGCTTTGCAATCCGGTTTGAAATAAAGATATACACATTGATAACAAATACAATGAACAAACTCGTCCATAGAAAAATTTCTGTATTTGACATCCCATAACTTAGCCTTAAGTAACTAGTATCCTCTATAAATTGGAACGTGTTTGAGGTAATGATTTGTAAGGCGATTAGGCCCATTAAAAGCACCCATGAAAAATAATAGAGAGGATTTGTGACATTTTCTATTTTTTCTTTCGAGACACCTATCTTAAGCAAAAAGTGTTCGACAGATGTAATAACCAATCGTCCCCCATCCAAAGCTGGAATAGGTAAGATGTTAATAAAAATTAAAGTAATGTTAATAACTGCAAGCATCATCCAAAAGTCAACACTATTTCCTAGCTGTTGAACTACTTCCATCTGTGAGTCAACACTCCCTTGACTAGAAAACATCAGATCAATCCTCAATGAACGAAAGATTTCACCTATATTACCCACGATATAAACAAATCCTTCATGAGCATTTACTAATCCATTGATGAAGCTTTTCCCTTGACTAATACTCGCAAAGCCAAAACTCACAAGATACAATACATAATTCATTAAAATTCCGGCTGAAAGATAAAACATTTTTTGAAGATAGTTATAGCTACGGTAATCCTTCTCGTTTGCTTCAACATACCCTCCAAGTGGTAAAAGTCTTACAGATACTGTACTTTGTCCAACTTTCTTTCGTAAAAGTGTAGGGCCAAACCCAATCGCGATCTCTTCTACCCTACCGTCAAAAAGACGAAAAGCAACAAAATGACCAATCTCATGAATAATGATTGAAACTAATAGAGCTATGCCAAATAATATGAGCGTATTTTCCATCCTTTTCCCTCCGTGTAATATTTACTTATTACTACTAAATTTTTATGCCTTGCTTGGACTATTCATGCTTAGGTTGGTGCCTATTTTCGCTCGTAGTATTAACATAATTTCAATAGGTGCATAAGTTAAACTGTACCAAAAATTAAAGGAGGTTTTCTTCATGGCAGGTTGTGTAACAGGTGCACCAACTACTGGATTTGCTGGAGGCTTTGCGTTAATCCTTGTTCTATTTATCTTATTGGTGATTATCGGAGCTTCTTGGCTTTAATAAACAATAAACGTAAATGGGGTACGTCAGAAATGACGTACCCTTTTATTGCTAGTCGTACTAAAAGAGGAACTGCCTCTTTAGAGACAATTCCTCGCTTTTTACCAGAAAAACGCTGCACCAAGTGCTAAACCGCCAACCGCGGCAAGTGCGACTGGAACAAAATAAGGATTTCCACCGTATCCATAGCCTGCACCATAGGCTCCATACCCCTTATGACCATAGCCGCCGTAACCAGGATATCCGTATCTAAAACCACTTGGGCCTCCACCTACTCTTGGATCAATATACACGTACTCTGTATCAACATCTACAATTTTCCCATAGTGTACTTTTCCGCTCTTTTCATAAATATGAACAACCTTGCCTCTATGTTGGCAACAAAGGTGATAGTTACTCATCGAAAAACCTCCTTTTCATTACTTAGTGTATGAAAGGAATGATAGTTTGATTGGACATATACTAGCTTGTGGTAAAAAAGGCTACTAACCAGGTGAAAAGCCGGATTCTCACAATCTATGGTTAGAGACCGTGCCATTGTTTCTACCTTTTCATAGGCTAGAATAGACAGTAAAGCCCTTACTAGAAAGGAGGTTTATGGAATGTTTCCACAGAGAAATAGAACAATGCAACATCCCTATTCTTATTACCACCAAATGTCTCAACAACAACAAGTTGCTGGTATGCAACCACAACGAAGAGGAATGTTTGGTGCTAGACAAACGAGTCATCAAGGAATGTACCCACAACAAATGCCTATGCAGTATTATCAGCAGCCACAACAACGAATGTACGTTACTCAACAGCAACAAATGCCTGTCCAACAACCTAAGCAATCATTTTTCAGGAATGAACAAGGACAAATAGACTTTCAAAAAATTGGTGGTGGTGTCCAAACCGTCATGGGATTGGTAAATCAAGTTAGCCCAATGATGAAGATGCTTGGTGGATTTATTAAATAATGAAGAATGAATAGCCAGAGACGATTCCTGCATAGAATGCCTCTGGCTTTCCGTTTAGACTAACGCTCATTATTCCAATAATAGATTTTAGGTAAATGAAGATACGTAATGTAATCATGTATTAGCGATACACCCACAAAGGCAATCATTTGCCAATCAAGGCTCTTTACCATACACTCACCTCAATGCTTTTTCTAAAACATATGGCCTTTGCAGTTTGTCTTATGACTACGAGGGTTTTTAATGAGAATTATGAATAAAACTGCCAATTTGTCCATTCCTTACGGACAATTTGGCAGTTTTGTTCTTTTGTGGTGCCTGACACCCATCAGATAATTTGTTTTTCTTCAAGGTAGCTGATAACTTTTGCGACACTCTCCTCGACTGATTGTTTGTCAGTATTGATTACTAACTCTGGAGCTTCTGGTTCTTCATAGGGTGAACTTATTCCTGTAAAGTTAGGTATAATTCCTGCCCTTGCTTTTCCGTAAAGGCCTTTCGGATCGCGGCGTTCACATGTCTCAATTGATGCACTTACAAAGATCTCAATAAATTCATCAACCTCTACAAGAGATCTCACTAAGTTACGATCTTCACGAAACGGAGAAATAAATGCTGTCAACGTAATGACACCTGCATCCAAGAAAAGCTTAGCTACTTCTCCTATTCTACGAATGTTTTCCTTCCGATCTTCTTCCGTAAACCCAAGTCCTTTATTTAAGCCGTGACGTACGTTATCACCATCTAATACGTAACTATGAACATTTCGTTGATACAATTCTTTCTCAACGGCATTGGCTAACGTAGACTTTCCAGAACCTGAAAGACCAGTAAACCATAAGATACAACTTTTGTGTCCCTTCTTACTTTGCCTATCAGCTTTTGAAATTGTTGTTTCGTGCCAAACAATATTTTCACTAGCCATTAAAAATCCCCACTTTTCTGTTTAGTAAATTCTATATTCCTCCACCTTGGTCATGAATAGCGCTTCGCTCTCTCCTCGCGGCTTGAGCTAATCTCACTGAACCGATGGTCGCAATAAATACACTAATTATCACGAAGCTTGTGTAAAAATCAGCTTTTAGAAATAAGGTTATTAAGCCGTAACAAAGAACTAATGAAAATACAGGTGAGACAATCCAAACCATTGCAATCTTTTTAATAATGTCTTTTTGCAATACTTTAAAACCAGTGTTAACAGTACCAATACCTACAATGGCAGAAGTTGTTACTTGTGTTAACGGGACTGGTAATCCAAAAATTGAAGCGATGATAACAAGTGTTCCGCCGGTAATCGAAACAGCACTCCCTTGTAGAAGTGAGATCCGAGTTATTTTTTTGCCATTAGTCTCAAGAACTTTCCCACCTAGCAAAACTGCTCCTAATGATACGAACAAGCCCCCGACAATAACAGCTGTACTAATCTCAATTAGCCCAGCACCAACTAAAGGGCCAACGGCATTTGCAACATTATTCATTCCGGCAGCGTAAGCTTCAAGTCCACCAGATAAAATCAAAAGGATGACTAGCCACTTATGCCATTTGCCATTGTCTTTTAGTGCTGGATATTTCTTTTCTAAAAGACGGATCAGTTTTCCCGCTAAAACAGCTAATACAAAAGCAACAATTGGAACAATGACCCAAAAGGATATAATCATAAGTAACCGCTCAAAGTAAACTGCTTGGAAAGCAATCCCTGCACCTACAAGTGATCCTACGACAACTTCACTCGTGGATAGAGGAATTCCCAAAAGATTAGCAATGAACAACGTTAAGCATGCTGCTGCTAAAATAATCACTGTTACTTCTACGTTAATAATCTCAGCAGGAATAATTCCCCCACCAATAGTACGAACTACTTCGCCACCAGCCAAAGCTCCTAAAAAAGCAAATACCGCTACTATGAACATTGCGTGCTTTTTCTTTTTTATTGCTCCACTACCATACGCAGGTCCCATAGCTGCTGCTGTACCACTTGCTCCTATGTTCATAGCAAAAAAGAAAGCAATTATAAACGCGATGACGATTAATACCATCTTTTTCTCCCTCTCCTTATGGGACTCGCACTAATTTTTGGATAGTAACGCTTCCTTTTTGGCTAACCCACTGATTAAAACTTCAACAACTTCTTTTCTACTAAATTCGGCTGGTGGAATAACACCATCTTTTAGCATTTCACGTACTTTTGTTCCTGATAGGATGACGTGGTCTTCTTTTGAGTGAGGGCATGTTTTCGTACTAGCCATGTTTTCACATTTTTTGCAGTAAAAGCTGTGCTCAAAAAAGAGTGGGGTAATCCCTAGTTCTTTCTCAGAGAAATTTGTAAAAATCAACTGAGCATCATACGTTCCGTAATAATCCCCTACACCAGCATGGTCACGCCCCACAATAAAATGTGTGCAACCATAATTTTTTCGAACCATTGCATGAAAAATAGCTTCTCGTGGACCCGCATAGCGCATTGCTGCAGGGAATACCGCTAAGAATACTCGGTTTTTAGGGTAATAGTTATCTAATAAAACTTGATAACTCTCCATACGAACATCTGCTGGAATGTCATCTGATTTCGTTTCACCAACTAAAGGATTTAAAAATAATCCATCGACAATTTCCAATGCTGATTTTTGAATATATTCATGTGCTCGATGAACTGGGTTTCTCGTTTGAAACCCAACGACTTTTTTCCAGCCTAAACTTTTAAATTTCTCTCTTGTTTCTGTTGGGTCTAGATAAAACTCTTGAAAACGATCAGACTCAATTTTTTTAACTAAAATGATAGAACCCGCAACATAAACATTGGGGCGTTCAAATAGTTTTTTAACCCCTGGATGTGCCAAGTCTGTGGTACCGTAGACCTTTTCAGCTTCCTTCAGTTTATCTGGTACAAATACTTCTTGAAGATCCAATACGCCATAGACCTTCTGATTTGCTACTAGCTTCACTTTATTTCCTACTATTAATTCCTGAGCCACTTCTTCTGTTACAGGCAACGTAATTGGAATACTCCAAACCGTCCCATCAGCTAATCGCATCTCATCAACAACAGACTCATAATCTTCTTTTCCAAGAAATCCTGTTAATGGACTAAAAGCTCCATTCGCAATCAATTTTAAATCTGATAAAGCAAAATCATCTAGTTCAATCTCTTTGTTTATATGTGAAATATCATAATTTTCATTGAAACGATCTACTAATGCTCCACCATGTGGAATACTTAAACTCATTTTAACCCCTCCAAAGAATTTGTATCTAGCATTCATAATTCATAATTCATAATTCTACTGATGAAGTCCACATTCAGTTTTTGTTGTATTTGCCCAACGACCTTTACGCGAATCCTCACCTTCAGCTACTGGTAATGTACAGTTCTCACAACCAATGCTTGGATACCCTTGATCATGGAGGTCATTGTATGGCAGCTTGTGTAGTTTCACATAAAGCCAAATTTCTTCTGACGTCCAGTGAATAAGCGGACAAACCTTGATGGATTGAAATCGCTTATCTTTATTTACAAATTGAACATTCGCTCTCGTAACGGATTGTTCTCTTCTCAATCCCGATATCCACGCTTGGTATTTATTTAATTCCGTTTCTAGCGGTTTTAATTTACGGATTTTACAGCATTGATCAGGAGCTGACTTCCATAATTCATTCCCATACAGTTCATTTTGTTCAGTAACCGTTACTTCAGGCTTAATTAGTTGAATGTTTAGTTTGGGATACTTCGTTTTTACTTTTTCAATTAACTCATAAGTTTGTTTAAAATGTAGACCAGTATCAAGAAAAACAATGGATGCATCGTTTTTCACTTTACTAATAAGATCAATTAAGACGATCCCTTCTATACCAAAGCTACAAGCGTAAACAATGTCATCTTGGTATTGATGATACGCCCACTTTAATACGTCAATTGCATCTTTTTTGGCAAGGTCCAGATTGAGAGTAGTAATCTCTTCATCTAGGATATTTTGATACGATAATTCACCCACGTTATTCATCCCCTTCTATTGGCAACTCATATAGCTCAGTCAGGCATTTATATTTTTTCTTAAGGCTCTTTTCGTAAACATTGTGGCTTTTTATCCTAAAATAATCGAAAAAATACCCTATATGAAGATATCAGCCAATAGATTATGTAAGAAAAGAGCAGTACTTACATAATTAGAAGTAAATTCTTAGTAATTTGTGTAAAAATCCGGCTTTTGGGATTTTTACGAAAGCAACAAACTTTGCGAAAACAGCCCTTCTTAATGAATAAAAAAAGGGCAACACAAGCTCCGTATTTCAGAAACTTTCTGTTGCCTCTAGTTTTTCTAGTCAGCTATCCCTATTAAATTAGTAAGAATTTATTTCCGAGTAAATACATAAGTTTTATATGATTATTTTAAATTTTATTAAATGTTTATTTTTTTGTCAAGGGGAATGAGGAAGAAACAAAAAAAATATTCGTAACTAAGATTGTCGTTATCGAATATAGTGAATGAATGTATTTTAAGAAATTGCTCTCCTAACTTTTTTCAAAACTTATAAATCTTTCATCACCTATACGGTTAGTCACTCATAATTTAATAAAAAAAGCTTCTTTCACTCTCTTTGTCTTAGAACAATTTTTTGAAAAAAGCATAAAAAGAGGAGATTTTTAAAAATGAACAACCAACGTCGCTACAAAATACCTAGATGGTCCAAATACAATGCAGGTTCTCTAAATCCAGTTGAACCTAACGGTGGCTCTTGGCCTTTGCATTTCTTTAATCGCAACTGGAAAAATCAATGGACTGATTTAGACGGGGAATTAGTATCCTTTAAAATTCGTAATCCGGGTACAATTGATTTTATGGGAGAACAATTAGAAACTGTGAAAAATACACAAAAAAATTTAACTGATGAGCAAAAGGAAATTGCCAACTACTTTGGCTTTGGACCTCCAACAAAGCAATGGACACCTGTCATCGATCGCCTTATCGACACGTACAATGTTAACCCTAACCGTGCTGCAAGAATACTGGCAGCAACTAATGCAGCGATTAATGACGCAATGGTGATTGCATGGCAAATTAAATATGTAACTGATGTAGCAAGACCTAACCAAATAGATCCAGAACTCGAAACAGTGCTTCCTACACCACACTTCCCTGCCTATCCTTCAGGTCATGCAGTAGTAAGTGGCTGTGTTGAGGTAGTATTAGGTTACTTCTTCCCAGCGGAACGAGCCAGATTACGAGAAATTGCTGAACAAAATGCATTATCTCGTTTATATGCATGTGTTCATTTCCCTATAGATAATAATGAGGGGCTACGATTAGGAAGACAAATCGGTCAACACATAGTAAAAGAATTAAAGCAAGATCGAGATAAGAATAGGAAAATTGTTGATCAACCATATACAGAAGGAAAAGATGCCGTATTGCCACCACCGCCTTGGGATCAGGCAATCCCATTTCCACCTAACCAAGAACAAGCAGAACCACAACAACCAGCTAGAAGACCATTTTTCTTCTTTTAAAAGAAGAGCTATAGTCTACACCTGTGGCTAATGAAAAACTCACCAATTTCTGGTGAGTTTTTCAACCTATAAATCTTCCATGACTTTGATTACTGTCTTGATGTTTTCCCCAAGAAGATAATCAACTTCTACAATCATATTTGTTGTTACTGGATTAACTCCTAAGTACCCTCGGTAAATTTTATTTTCTGCTAGGTCAATAAAACCAAAAGTTTCTCCAAATTGACCTTGGACATCTGTTAAAAACTCAAAATGATCTAGCTTATATGTTTCTTTTACAAGTAAATGTTCCTCTGGTGAGTCTAGACTTATGGCATATACTTTTACATCTGGAAGTTTATCTAGATTATTATGCAGCTCAACTAGCTGGCTAATACAAACCTGTCAGCCAATCCCCGTAAAGTAAGCGTAGATTGTTTTCCCCTCAGGCGTAACATTTACATAAGACCCTGCTAAGTTTGGCATTTCCATATCGAAGTCTGCCTGGTTAAAGGTGATTGCTCCATTTCCATTCACTTGTGGTTGCTCTTCATCTGTAGCACAACCAACTAAACTAATGAAAGAAGCAAGTAGTGCAATAGCAAATATTTTCCGCATGTTCATAGTCCTCTCTAAACTTATCGTTAAATTTGAAATCCTCTATAAGCACTATAGCCGTTTTTTCTTTTATAGACAAGAAAGTTACTCTAATCTTCATATGTAAATTTAATGAACAGTTTGTTTGTTAAGAGACTGAATAAAATTGTTAACTTGTTCTTTACTCGATAAGATATAAACTCGTTTCCCTGCATTTTTAAAGGCTTCTAACCTTTTAGCCATTGCTTTTTTTCTTGGATAATATGTAGTAGCTATAAACTTAATAAACTGCCAATCTAATTTCTCTGAACAACCCTCCGCCATGTCTTGACGAGTTTTCCCGAGATTCGTAAGCCAACGCTTGACAACCCGATAGAAGCATACATAAATAGGATGCTCAATATAAACGATCGTATCAGCTTTGTCTGAACGGATCCGGAAAGTACTTGTATAATTACCTTCAATTATCCAGCTTTCACGGTTAACAATCTTAGCTTGCGCTTCGCTAAATTCTTCAAAAGGTGCCTCGACCCAACCAGCCCTCCAGTACAGCTGATCCAAATGATAAACATCTATCTTTAGTTCATCAGCCATCTTCTTTGCTAAAGTTGACTTACCCACACCTGCTGAAACACCAATAACCATAATCTTCTTCATTTTAAGACCCCCTTCCAAACTGATCGAATAAATAGTTTACCTTATTCCATTGTAAATGTCTCCTACTTTTTTGGAACTATTTGTTAAAAATAATAATGGAACTATACTAAGAAAACAGAGATAGAGTTTACTAAAAACAAAACGAACTACTTTACTAGTAAAACATTCTCGAAAAGGATAAAATGAACATGAAAAAGGGGTGACTATCACATGGAAAATAATGTAATACATATTGGTATTATTGGTTTAGGGGCGATCGGTGAACGTCTGATGAATTTATTTCAAACTAGAGAGGATATCGTCGTATCAGCTATTTGTGATACTTCTAAAGCACGCTTACAAGAAGTCGCTGAAACGTTCACTATTACAAACAAATTTACAAATTATCAGGATTTACTGGATCGAACAGAAATAGATGCAGTTTATGTAGCAGTGCCCCCGAAGTTTCATGAAGCAATCGTTTTAGCTGCAATCAGCGCAGGTAAGCACATTTTATGTGAGAAACCTTTAGCTAACTCCGTAGAAGAAGCAGAACGAATGGTAGATGCAATTACAAAAACAAATCTTGTTCATGCGATGCATTTCCCATTAAATTATCAAGCAAGTCTACAACAGTTTGAGCAACTATTCAAAGACGGTTACATTGGAGAGCTACGCAGAATAAATTTAAAGATGCATTTCTCACACTGGCCGCGACTCTGGCAACAAAGTGATTGGGTAGCCGGACGTGAACAAGGTGGTTACGTTCTAGAAGTAGGCGTTCATTGGATCCAAGCGATACAACGTATTTTTGGAAAGATTACGGAAGTACGCTCTCAATTACATTTTCCTGAAGATCCTTCTCTTTGTGAAAATGCAATCATTGCGGAAATGAAGTTGGAAAATGGTACATCCGTTTTAATTGACGGTCTAAGCAATATCGGTGGCGAAGAACAGCTAGAATTTGCAGCCTACGGTACCGACGGAACCATTATGCTACGAAACTGGAGACAACTTTTAGCTGCTAAAAGTGGTGAAGCCTTACAAGAGTTAGAGATCTCTTTCGGAAATGGCAACAATTTAATTTCAGAGTTTGTCAAAGCCATCCACGGAGAAAAGGCAGAGCTTTATGACTTCCAAAACGGATACGATGCTCAAGTCGTATTAGAAGCCTTGCGCCACCCTATCAATAATGACTGGCAGAAATTAAACTAGGTAAAAAGCTTGGAACCCCGTGTTCCAAGCTTTTTACTTCTTACTTTAATAAACCTACTAAATGTAAACCATGTAAGATCCCATCTTCAGCCACATGCTTTGTCACATGTTTAGACACTCGTTTGGCTTCTTCATGGGCGTTACCCATCGCTACGCTATTACCAACAAATGAGAGCATCTCAACATCGTTTAGGCCATCACCAAAAGCATACACTTGGTCTGGTAGAACATTAAAATGCTGTAGCATCTTTGCGATTCCTATAGCTTTCGACCCACCTACCGGTAAAATATCCGTCGATACTGGGTGCCAACGCACAAAGGTAAAGCTATCCTGATAAGTAACAATATAGTCATGTTCAACATCGTCCTTACAAAAAAGGAGTGACTGATATATCTCCCTATCCTCACAGTAACTGATGTCATGCTTTGGATGAGCAAATTTCAAAGTTCCGATACTTTCCTCAATATAAGGATCAAACTCAATACTCGCTCTCATATCTTCATGATCCATAAATACAAGCCCATGCTGTTTAGCTTCTGCAAATTCAACTAACGATTTAAGCGTTTCTTTATGAAGCGGATTTTTATAGATGACTTCACCATTAGCCACCACATATTGACCATTAAATGACACATATGTATCAATCTTTAACTCTTCACGTAGATCTTTAAACATAAATGGTGCACGTCCAGTCGCAATAGCCACTTGATGACCTTTTTCCTTTAATTCTTTTATCGCTAATTTCGTTGTTTTCGGTAATTCTTTTTCTTCTGTTAATAACGTTCCATCTATATCAAAAAATATCATTGTGTACATTCTCCTCGTTATTTTAATTCTCTTTAAAATAGGTCCAAAAAGCATTAGTCTATTTTACTTCTATCTATAAAATAAATCCAATCATAAAATTTTTAGTTTATGGAAAAAATAGGGGGGTATTTCATGAATTGGAGGAATAAATGATGACAACTAATCAATGGCCACAGTTTCCCGAACCATATTGGCGAAAGAATATGCAATTCCCATCTTTTCCAAGTCTAGAGGAGGATATCACAACTGACGTTACAATTGTAGGTGGTGGCATTAGTGGAATTACTGCAGGGTATCTACTTTCTCTCAGTGGTGTTAAGGTTACCATTATCGAAGCTGGTAGCATTTTAAACGGTACAACTGGGCATACGACCGCCAAAGTTACAGCCCAGCACGGAATTATTTATGATGAGTTTATTAACCATTTTGGTGAGGAAAAGGCGAAGTTGTATTATAGCGCATCAGATAGCGCCCGTGCTTTCGTTAAAGAAACGGTTCAGGAACTAAATATTGACTGTGATTTTGAGGAACATGATGCTTACATATACACAAATTCAGAAAAAGAATTATCTAAATTAGAAAAAGAAGCAAAGGCTTATGAAAAGCTTGGAATTCCAGGTAACTTGGTAGATTCAATGCCATTAACCAAATTACCAATGATCAAAGCCTTAGTTATGAAAGGGCAAGCACAATTTCACCCTTTAAAGTATTTGTTACCACTTACTGAAAGTATTGCCAAACATGGTGGTCAAATTTATGAAAATACGACAGCTGTAAAAATTGAAGAAGGTAACAAACCGAGAGTCCTTACTAGAAATGGGAAAACAATTACTAGTAATCAGGTGATTTGTTGTTCACATTACCCATTTCATGATACTGCGGGCTTTTACTTTGCTAGAATGTACCAAGAAAAATCTTATATTGTTGCAGTAAAAAGTGACGAGCCCTATCCAGGTGGTATGTACATAAGTGCAGAAACACCTACTCGATCTATTAGAACGACTCCGGTTGGGAATGATAATCTCTTATTATTAAGTGGAGAAGGTCATAAGACAGGACATGATATTAATACGATGAAACACTATGAAGCATTAGCTACCTTTGGAAAAGAAGTCCTTGGCGTCACTGACATCCAGTATCGTTGGTCAGCGCAAGATATCTACACATTAGACAAAATGCCTTACATTGGTCACTATACATCAGGCTCAGATAACATTTATCTTGCTACTGGTTATCGAAAATGGGGCATGACGAATGGGACTGTAGCAGGAATGATTTTATCCGATCTCATTACAAAAGGCTCCAATCCGTATGCTGATCTATTTAGCCCATCACGTTTTCATGCAGACCCTGATATTAAAAAATTTGTAGAACATAACGCCGACGTTGCCTATCAGCTCGTTAAAGGCAAAATTGGTATGAACTTAAAACAACCGGAAGATATTGCTGTAGGTGAAGGTGCTCATGTAAAAATTAATGGTGAGAAATGTGGTGCTTACCGTGATGAAAATGGCCAATTACATGTTGTGAATAGTACGTGTACACATATGGGCTGTGAGGTTGAATGGAATAACGGCGATAAATCATGGGATTGCCCTTGTCACGGTTCTCGTTTCTCTATTAACGGTGATGTCATTGAAGGACCAACTGAATTGCCTTTGAAAAAAATAGATTATTAAGAACCGTTAGCCCGTAATAAAGACTTTCACTTTAACCCTCATGAAAAATCAAGGAAAAAAGGATGATTCAAATTCGAATCATCCTTTCATCTTTTTTTAATGACTGTGACTTCCGTGGCCGTGATGCCCACCACCATGGGCTGGAACAATTTCTAACATTTCGTCAATGTATCCTTGAATTCTAAAGGAAACTAGTTCTTCGCCACCAATCAGATAGGCGTGGTTATAAGGACCTTCTGTTGGCTCATAGTCAAACGTTGGCTTTAACTCTGCTAAATAGTTATGCATATCTTCAGAGAAGTTTCCGTCTGTTAACCATACCATTGGTGCATGTTTCCCTAGATGGGCAAACGGAGCTGCTGTAATCGCTAATTCTGGGGTTTCTGTACTTACCATGACTAAGCCATGACCTGGACCGACTACCTCCCAGCCAAAATTTGTCTTTGGGTCTCTATATTTTGCAAAAGCAATCGAGACTAATTCTGGAGTTTCACCATCAATTCTTATAACATTCCCGTACTGTTCCAATTGCTGTAAAACGTCATTTGAGATTATTTGCTCGGGTCCAACTACATAGATATTTGCCTGGCCATTTCGTTTTTGTAGCGCAGCAATTGTCGCTTCAGGAACCTCTCTCTCACTAACATACAATATTGGCTCGTCCATGTGCGTAATCCAGCTACCTGCTGGGATTGAAAATAGTTTCGCCTTCTCTTCCATTGATCCTATGATAACACTAGTAGGAATATTATTTGTTAACTCACTATACAATTTGTCAATTTCTGCGGCAAAAAGCGCCGGCTCATCTTCCTCAATCGTATCAACAACATACTGATTTAGCTTCTCAATTTCACCTTCATTTAACGTTCCTAACACCATAATTTGAGTGCCATTAACATTTCCTTTCGGCTGCAACCTCTCAATTTCGGCTACGATAACCTCTGAAATTTCACCACCCTTTGTAAATAATAGCGGACCGTCATTCGGATGATGAACCAAGTTTAAACTAGCTAACGCTAACTGCCAATTTTCAACTGGAGCTAACATAATGGTTCCAGGTTGATTTGCCTCATGTGTAGCTGGCCATATCATCTGTGAAGTCATGATCGAAATTTCCAAGCTATTAGTGCTATTTAATCTAGTAACATTTTTCGTATTTAAGTGTAATAATCCACTTGTTATCACTTCACTAGATGAATGATGTCCCTCATGTTGATTGCCATCCTCATGTTTTATTGCTTCTTTCCCATGGTCACCATGATCAGTACACCCCGTCACAAAGATAACTGATAGAGCTAATATAAAGAATACAAATAATTTTTTCATATGTTTACCTCCTTTGTATCATCATTATAGTTTGTATTTTTGAAGAAAGTCTGAAGAAAGATAGGATTTATGAAACATAAATGTTTTTTAAATATTTTCAAAATTGAAAAATAAATATAGAAGTTTCTGAATATTATGATATAGTAATATTATTAATTCACAAAAAAGACATTAAAGGAGGTCATTACAATGAATCAATTAGATCCAAATCGCGAACAGTGGGGGTCTCGTTTAGGCTTTATTTTAGCAGCAATGGGCTCTGCTGTAGGGTTAGGTAACATCTGGAGGTTTTCTTATGTTACAGGTGATAATGGTGGAGCTGCATTTTTACTAGTGTATCTTCTATGTATTATTGCCATTGGTATTCCTATTATTATGGCTGAGTTTACAATTGGACGTAAAGCACAAAGTGATGCCGTTGGTTCTTTTGAAAAAATTGCGCCTGGTAAGCCTTGGATTTTAGCTGGTATTATGGGAGTTATTTCTGCATTTATTATTTTATCTTTCTATGGTGTTATCGCAGGTTGGACAGTTAAATACTTCTTTAGCTATTTAACTGGTGGATTTAATGTACAAAACGATGGCGAATATGTTGATGTATTTGTAGGGTTTATTACTAGTCCTTGGGAACCACTCTTCTGGCAATTCCTATTTATGGCATTTACAGTTGGTATTGTTTATGCCGGAGTTAAAAAAGGAATTGAAGCCTCTAACAAAATTTTAATGCCAGCTTTAGCACTTTTAGTTATTATTCTTGCAGGCTATAGTTTAACTTTAGGTGGCGCAAGCGAGGCTTTATCATTCTTATTCACGCCAGACTGGAGTGCACTTGCTGATCCTAAGGTTTATTTAGCGGCACTTGGGCAAGCGTTCTTCTCGTTAAGTCTTGGAATGGGTGCATTAATCACTTATGGTTCTTATTTATCTAATAAAGAGAAATTACCAGGAGCGGCTGTAAGTGTTGCTGCGTTAGACACTGGTTTCGCTTTACTTGCTGGATTAATGATTTTCCCAGCCGTATTTGCTTTCGGTATTGAGCCTGGCGCTGGCCCTGGACTTGTGTTTATTACATTACCAGGAATTTTTGATAGTATTTCTTTCGGAACTATTTTTGGTCTACTTTTCTTCTTCTTATTAGCAGCTGCAGCTCTATCTTCAGCTGTATCATTACTAGAGGTTGCTGTTGCGTACTTCATGAGGAAGTTTAAATGGACGAGAAAAAAGACAGCTTTAATTATCGGTGGTATTATCTTCCTAATTGGTATTCCATCGTCGTTAGGTCAAGGCATCTTGTCAGATGTTAAAATCATCGGTGGCAATGATATCCTAGATAGTATGGACTTTATCGCTTCTAACATCCTACTTCCTCTTGGTGGGTTAATCATTGCTCTATTCATGGGGTGGGGTTGGAAGAAAACAGATGCGCTTAAAGACTCTGATTTTGGCGAATCTGCATTGGGGAATGCATGGATCTTCACGTTACGTTTTATTGCTCCAATTGCAATCTTCTTAATCTTCCTAGCATCAACAGGAATTCTTAAACTATAAGGAAAAGCCGGTCATAATGACCGGCTTTTTTTTATTTTTTAATTAATCCTAATTCAACTAATCTTTCATATAAGAAATCACCAGCAGTAATTGCAGGATATTTTTGTGGATTTTCTTCACTAACACACGAAGGAATTGTTTCTAATAAGTAATTGCTATATGGATGAACGAAAAATGGCATAGAGAAACGTGATGTATTCTCACCTTCTGGATTGACTACACGGTGTGTCGTTGCTGGAATTACTTCGTTCGCAATTCTTGAAAGCATATCGCCTGCATCAACAATAATTTGACCTTTTTCAGCTTTCACATCGATCCATTCACCTTCACGTGTTAATAACTGTAACCCTGAAGCTGTTGACTCAACCAATAATGTGATTAGGTTAATATCTTCATGCTCAGCAGCACGGATTGCTGTTGGATCCATCCAATCTTCTAACGCAGGATAATGTATCGTACGAAGAACACTATTACCATCAGTAATCATGTCCGAGAAGAAGTTAGGGCGTAAATCCATGCTTAAAGCTAATGCTTCTAACATATTGCGTGCAACACGCTCTAATTCACGGTAAAATCCAACTGCATATTTCTTTAGTTCTGGTAATTCTTCTGGCCAAACATTTGCAGCATACTCGCTAGTAAGAGGATGACCAACTGGAAGCTCTTGTCCAACATGATAGAATTCTTTTAGATCTCCAACCGTCCTATTTTTTGCATGCTCTTTTCCAAAACCAGTGTAACCTCTTGCTCCACCTTTAACACCTTCATACTTCTTTTTGGTCTCTTCTTCTAAACCAAAAAATTGTTGCCATAACTCATAGTTTTTATCTATTAAATTAGTGTCTACTCCATGTCCTTCTAAAATAATAAAACCAGTTTCTTTAAGCCCAGATATAAACTGTTCAGCGAATTGCGCACGTTGTTCTGTTTTTCCATAAGTAAAATCCATTAAGTTTAGCGTTTTAACAGTAACTTTTGTTTGTGACATTATTATTCCTCCATGTGTGTAAGCGCTTTTTTAACCAAACAATATTATAACTATGAATATAGTGGAAAAGCAACTACTTTTTTCATAGATTGGTAACTATTATCGTAAAAAAATAAACCGATCAGTGTTTGATCGGTTATTGCTCTTTTAAATGGAGTACTTGCTTTAAAGATGAATTCACGAAATACTTTGGGAAAAAACCACTCAACACGTCAGCAACATTTTGAGCTGTCTTTCTCTTCAACTCTTCTTGAGCTTCTTCTGAATACCATGCAACATGAGGATTAAGAATAACATTTTCCATTTTTAGTAATGGATTATCAATAGGAATTGGTTCTTCCTCTAATACATCCAATGCTGCACCAGCAATTGTTCCTGACTGTAAGGCCCTAATGAGCGATTTCTCATCAATAACTGGCCCTCTTGCAGTATTTATGATAAAAGTTTCGGTTTTCATTAGCGAAAACTCCGCATCGCTTAACAACCCTTGTGTCTGTTCATTTAGTGGGGCGTGTACCGAAATAAAATCAGCATTCTTACATAACTCTTCTAATGTCACTAACTGGACATTTAACTGGCTTGCTATTTCTTCTCGGACAAAGGGATCAAATGCGACAACCTCTATCCCAAATCCCTGTGCTTTCTTAGCTAACGCTTGAGGAATTTGTCCGAAGCCAACTAAACCTAATACTCTCCCACGTAACCGAAAAATTGGCACACCAATATTAAAATCCCATGTTCCTTTTTTAACTGAATTATTTAATGCTACAACTTTCCTAGCTGCACTCATTAAGAGTGCAAAGGCATGATCAGAAACCTCATCAATACAATAGTCCGTTACATTGCTAACAATGATCCCTTTTTCAGTTGCTGCATCAACATCAATTGTGTTTACACCGACACCATAACGGGCAATTACCTTACAATTTTTAAGATTTTCGATTACCCTACGAGTAATCGGTGCATATTGATTTAGAATACCATCTGCATCAGAACATGCTTCTATAACTTCTTCTTCCGTCTTACATTGAGCTGTTATCAATTCTATTCCAACTGTTTTTAACACGTCCTGTTCAGTAGTTAGACTTTTGTATTCGTAATCTGTAATAACTACTTTCAAAACATTTCACTCCTATCCTAGTATGGCAAGCAAGATTGTGATTGTAAAAATACTAATGATTGTCGTCACTAACGTAATCGCTGAGACTAGTTTTGGTTTTGCGTCAAACTGAACTGCATACATCACAATCGTTGCTGCAGAAGGCATTGCTGCTGATACAATTAATACTTTTGCCAGTAGTGGATCAAACGGGAACAATAAGGTTATTAAATAAGCAATGATTGGTGAGATAATTAACCTAACAATAACACCAAAGGTAATATGCCCCCACTCAAATTTTGTCCATTGTATGTTTGCTAACTGCATCCCGAGAATAACCATTACTGTTGGTATTGTGGCATCTGCAATAATATCAATGGTCTGAAATAAGTTATTGGGAATTTCTAATTGCAGCCCTTTTAGCAAAAGAGCAACAATTACCGCATATGTAGCTGGCATCTCGAACACTGATTTAATAGCAACCTTGATCGTAGTTTTTCCCCTAGCTGCATAATACACTCCAAAAAAATTCATAATAATTGCTTGTAACACTAAGAATGATACTGAATAAGCAAAACCTATATCTCCGTAGGCAAATAAAATAATCGGAGCGCCATAATTGCCTGAATTCATAAAAGCTGTCGATAAGATTAATCCACTTTCAAGAGATTGTGGATACTTACGAATTCTTGCATAGATAATATTTATTACAATAATTGCTACTAACAAAATAGCTGAGAAAATAACCATATATAAGTACTGCATATCTAAATCAGCAGTGTAGAAGACTCGAAAAACTAAGCATGGGGTCATGACATATATTGCGACGGTTGAAATAGCTTTAATATCTAACCGTTTCCATATTTGCACTAGGTAACCGATTAAGAATACTAATATGACAGGTAAAACTACTTGAAAAAATATCGTCATAGTGATCGAACCATCTCATCTTCATTTTGAATTAAGCTACAAATTACACCTTCCATACATTACCTTCCCCCTAGCGACGATAAATTCTCTCTAATTATAAATTCAAATTTAATAAAGTGGAAGAAAAGCGGTTGGTTTCCCGACCGCTTTTCAACATACTTATGTTAAATAATTTTCAATTGCTTGTACTGCTTCTTCGCAGTCTTCACCGATGGCACGAATTAGAAGTTTATCACCGTTTCTTAGTTGCAAGGTAATTAAACCAAGAAAGCTTTTTAAGTTTACTTCAACAATCATTCCTCTGACCATCTTTTTTAAGAAAATCTCTGACTGAAGTGGCTGTATTGACTTACTTAAATCGGTAATTGTTTGATCTTCTGAAATATTAACAACAATCTCTTTTAGACATTCATTTGCCAATTCGCACCAATCCTTTTCTCTTTGTATTTATTATAAGAATAGCAATGAGATTTGTGGAATAAATACCACTAGCAATAGCGTAAACAACATAACAAAGAAGAACGGAACAATTGCTTTTGATAAAGCTTCAATTGAAAGTCCCGATATACCAGAACCAACAAACAAATTAACACCCAGTGGTGGTGTAATAAAACCAATTGCTAAGTTTAACACCATGATAATTCCAAAGTGAACCGGATCATATCCAATATTCACGGCGATTGGCAAAAGGATTGGTGTTAGAATAATGATTGCTGCTAAAGTATCCATAAAGCAACCAACTATTAGTAAAAGTAGTGTAATCAATAAGATAATTACAATTGGACTTTCAGAAACTGACAGCATCGCTTGTGCGACTTGATTTGGGATTTGTTGTATTGTTAACAATCGACCAAATGCCGTTGCAGTACCAACGATGATTAAAATCGTTGCTGTAGTTAGTGCTGAGTTAGCGAAAACACTAGGAAGGTCTTTTATTTTCAATTCTCGGTATAAAAGTAATCCTGCAACTAGTCCATAAACCACAGCAATTACCGCTGCTTCTGTGGGTGTAAATATTCCTCCATAAATTCCACCTAAAATGATAATTGGAATTAATAATGCCCATTTTGCATCCCAAACCGCTCTTCCGATATTAGCCAAAGATGTTTTTTCATCTAACCCTGTATAGCCCATCTTTTTTGAATAAAAGTATGCATAGACAATTAATGCTATTCCAACTAAAATTCCCGGTAAAATACCTGCAATAAACATATTGGCAATTGATACGTTCCCTACCACACCATAGATTACCATTGGAATACTCGGTGGGATAATAACTCCTAAAGAACCAGCCGCACAAACAACTGCAGTAGCAAACCTCTTGTCATACCCCTGGCGAACCATCGCTGGGATCATAATTCCACCAATGGCAGCTACTGTAGCAGGACCTGAACCTGAGATTGCAGCAAAAAACATACAAGTAATAATTGTAGCAATTGCAAAACCACCAGTTTTATTACCTACCAGTGAGTTTGCAACACGGAAAAGGCGTTCAGAGATACCACCTTTCCCCATAATTTCACCCGCTAAAATAAAGAACGGGACGGCCATTAACGGGAACGAGTCTACCGAGGTAATTAACTCTTTAGCTAAAAACTGTAGATTAAGATTTCCGGAATAAATGATCGTAACAAATGTTGATAATCCTAAGGCAATTCCAATTGGAACACTTAGAAGTAGAAATAAGGCAAACGATATAAATAAAACTGCTGCAACCATTTTCTTGCCTCCTAATCTTCCTGAAGTTTTTCTTGGGTAGTCTTTATTTCTAATTCACCAAACCCAAATAATGCTCTAAATTGTTTAATTAAATTTTGTAACAATCGAATAGCAGTTAAGCCCATCCCTATCGGGGCTGCTAAATAGATAATTCCCATTGGAATTTGATTAGCTGGAGATTTCTGTCCCCATTCAAGAATTTGCATTGCAATTCCCGATCCATATTGGATGACGAATAAGGCAAAGAATAAAAATAGTAAGTTTGAAATGATTGTCAGGATAAGTCTTCCTCTTTCTTTAAAAAGTAATAACAATACATCTACTTTAATATGGCGCTGTTTCTTTACTCCATAACTAATACCAATATATACAAGCCAGATAAAGCAGTAACGAGCTAGTTCCTCTGACCACGAAAGAGATGCATCGAACACATAGCGCATAATTACTTGTAAAAAGATAACTGCAACCATTACGACCGAAAAAATAACAAGAAAAACTTCTTCAATATGGTCATCTAACCACTTTAATACCCTCATCTATGTCCTCTCCTTTTGTAAAGTTATATTCTCTGTTGGTTAGGAAGGAAAGCAAAACTGTTTACCTTTCATAGATAAACACTTGTGCTTTCCTTTCTTTAATATAGTAAGAGAAGGTGTATCCACCCTCTCTTACCGGTATTTATGTTTTAATTATTGTTGTGCATCGGCAACTGCTTGATAAACAGCGTCTACAACTTCTCTACCAATTTGATCAGCAAAGCGCTCAATTACTGGTTGAACTAGGTCGACCATTTCTTGACGAGCTTCAGGAGTGATTTCTGTAAACGTCATTCCTTCTGCTTGGAGGTTTGCAAGATACTCAGCTGCTGCTTCACGGTTCATATTACGTTGGAATGCACCCGCTTCATAAGCAGCATTTGTAACGATTTCTTGTTGCTCAGGAGTTAAACCATCAAAGAAAGATTTAGATACTAAGAATACCCAAGGGCTATAGATATGGTGTGTGTTAGAAACATGATCCTGTACTTCAAAGAACTTTTGTAGGTAAATTGTTGCATAAGGATTTTCTTGCCCATCAACCGTACCTTGTTGCATTGCCGCGAACAATTCTGTAAATGCCATTGGCGTTGGGTTTGCACCTAGTGCACGGAATGCTTCTAAGTGTAATTGGTTTTCCATTGTACGAATTTTTAATCCTTTAAAGTCTGCTGCAGTTGCAACAGGACGAACACTGTTTGTTAAGTCACGGAATCCATTTTCCCAGTAACCTAAACCAACTAAGTTTTGAGTTGCTAGTCTACTTAATAACTCTTCACCAACATCTCCACCTAATACAGCATCGGCTACTTGTTCGTTAGGGAATAAGAACGGAATATCAAACACACTGAACTCTGGAAGGAAGTTCGCGATTACTGCTGTAGAAGGTACTGTAATTTCCTGTGTACCTAATTGCAACGCTTCCGTCATTGTACGGTCATCACCAAGTTGACCACTGTGATACGTTTCAATAACGATCGCACCATTTGTTTGCTCTTCTACAAGTTCTTTGAATTTTAATAAACCTTTGTATTGAGGATGTTGATCGTTTAGACCGATCCCTGCGCGCATTGTTTTTACTTCAGTCGGTGCTTCTGTTGTTGTATCTCCACCTGTTTGAGGTGTTTCTGGAGTAGCCGTACCACCGCCACCACAGCCTACTAAACCAAGTGCTAATATAGCTGTGCTAAAAAGTAAGCCTAATTTCTTTTTCATTTTTGTTTGCCCCCTTAAAGAATGTTTTATTATTTATTACACTGAAATATTTTTCAGTTATAACCATGTTAACGTTTACAATTCATTCCAAAAGTAGTTATTACTTTCTAACTACTTCGTGACCACCAAATTCATTTCTTAACGCAGCAACTACTTTTCCAGTAAATGTATCATCTTCTAATGAGCGATATCGCATCAGTAATGACATCGTGATAACTGGCGCAGCTACTTGTAAATCAAGAGCTTCTTCTATCGTCCACTTACCTTCCCCAGAAGAATTCATTATTCCACGAATGCCTTCAAGTTTCGGATCTTTTGAGAATGCATTTTCGGTTAATTCCATTAACCATGAACGAATGACAGAGCCATTGTTCCAAACTCTAGCAACTGCTTCAAAGTCATAATCGAATTCACTTTTCTCCAAGATGTCAAAGCCCTCAGCGATCGCTGCCATCATTCCATACTCAATACCGTTATGAATCATTTTTAGGTAGTGTCCGCTTCCCATCGGTCCAGCATATAGATAGCCGTTTTGAATTGAAACATCCTTAAATAATGGTTCAATTGTTTTAAAGACTTCAGGATCTCCACCAATCATAGTACAAGCATCTTTTCTTGCTCCACTTGTTCCACCACTTGTTCCAACATCAAAGAAATAAATTCCTTTTTCATCAAGTAGCTTTCCTCTGGCTATTGACTTTTTATAATGGGAATTCCCTCCATCTATCACAATATCCCCAGCTGATAAAAGACCTGAAAGCTTATGTATTACATTTTCAGTAATTTCGCCTGCAGGAACCATTACCCATACAACTCTTGGTGACTCAAGCTTTTCAACTAACTCTTCAATTGAAAAAGCTCCCTCGGCACCGTCTCGAATAATATTATTCACTTGCTCAGCATTAACATCTGTGCCTACAACTGAATGACCATTATCCATTATGTTCAATACTAAGTTGTAGCCCATTTTACCAAGGCCGATCATTCCTAGTTTCATTGTTGCCTCCTTAGTTCCTAACCGTAAATTTTCTTTCAAAAAACCTGCACTAAATTATTTTCTGCATTATTTAGTTTCCTATGACAAATTATTCGTGAAAGTTTTTTTCACCAATTGATCCAATGAAAGAAAATTCCTTACAAAATTAATTATATGATAAATTATTTCTTTTTCAAGGCTTTTTTTGAAAAAATATTTTTTTATCAAGCGTTTTCATATACTATAGACTTAACGAATTCAATTTTAAGGGAGTGTCACTATGATTCAAACACATTGTCTCGCACGTATTAGATCTTCATATGAAGATTTTAGTGATAAAGAAAAAGCTATTGCCGATTATGTGATAAGTAACCCGAAACAAATTATTCATTCAACGATCAGTCAAGTCGCAGAAGATTTGGGTGTTGCTGAAGCGACAGTGTTTCGCTTTTGTAAACGTATTGGATTTAAAGGCTATCAAGCAATGAAAATTGCCTTAGCTTCTGAAGTCTCTCATGATGAGATGGATGATATTCATGAAGAAATTCAGGTTGGTGATACAGAAAAGGAAGTAGCGGAAAAGGTTTTTCGTTCAAATATTCGTACGCTAGAGGAAACTCTAAGAATTATCGAACAAGACAACTTTAAAGCTGCGGTTCAAGCAATATTACATGCGAAAAAAATAGAGTTTTATGGAAATGGTGGGTCAGGTTCTGTTGCGGAAGATGCTCACCATAAGTTTCTACGTACGGGGTTCCAAAGTGTCGCCTACCGGGATTCCCATTTACAAATCATGGCTGCTTCATTGTTAAGCAAAGGTGATGTAGCAGTGGTGATTTCTCATTCTGGATCAAATAAAGACATGCTTCAAGCTCTTGAGGTTGCAAAGGATGCGGGCGCAGTAACAATTGCCATAACAACTTTAGCTAAATCACCTCTTAGTCAGGGCGCGGACATTACACTTTATACAGTAAGTGACGAGACCGAGTACCGTTCAGAAGCACTTTCTTCAAGGCTTGCCCAATTAAGTATTATTGATGCCTTGTATGTAAACATTAGTATTGCTAGAAAAGATCTGATGCAGCAATCATTACAAAAAATACGAAATGCAATTTCGTTAAAACGCCTATAGATTAAGGATGTGTTTGGTATGAACAAGTATGTTATTGGTTTAGATATCGGAACTACGAGTGCAAAGGCAGTATTATTTCAAAAGAGTGGTCTCGTGATGGCTGAAAGTGAAAGTCTTTACCCTGTTCATCACCCCGAACCTTCTTGGGCTGAGCAGGATCCTATTGTAATTGAAAAAGCAGCCATTGAAGCCATCAGTTCAGTAATCAAAAAGGCAACAATCCAAAAGGATCAGGTTGTAGCTATCGGACTTTCTTCAGCGATGCATTCACTTATTTGTATTGATCAAAACAACGAGCCACTCTCTCCATCGATTATTTGGGCAGATGGTCGAAGTGTTGAACAAGCTAAAAAGCTTCGCCTTCAAACAGAGATTTACTTAAAAACTGGAACACCCATTCATCCGATGTCACCTTTATGCAAGCTAGTGTGGATGAAAGAAAATAATTATCAACCTTATCTAGAAGCCTCAATGTTTGTTTCAATCAAAGAATTCCTTCTACTGAGATGGTTTGGTGAGGCCGTTGTTGATTACTCCGTCGCTTCGGCTACTGGTTTATTTAATATCCATACGTTTGAATGGGACCAAGATGTTCTTACTATTGCCGGCATACAACAAAATCAGTTATCTAGGCCAGTGTCACCAACAACGATGTGCCAAGGCTTACATAAAGAACTTGCTAATCAAATGGGTATTCACCCTGATACTCCGTTTGTACTCGGCGGAAGCGATGGTCCTTTAGCAAATTTAGGTATTGGTGCAATTAAACCTGGCGATGTTGCCATTACAGTAGGCACTAGTGGAGCAATCAGACAAATGGCTTCAAATCCTAGAACGGATGAACTCCAAGAAATATTCTGTTACGCGGTCACTGCTGATCGTTGGATCATGGGGGGACCAACAAATAACGGGGGAATTGTCTTTCAATGGCTTCGAGACGTGTTGGGGCAAAAGGAAATCGAACTTGCAACCACACAAGGAGGCAATGCTTACGATTTACTAACTAAGCTGGCTTCATCGGTTACACCGGGTGCTAATGGATTGTTATTCTTACCGTTTCTAAACGGTGAACGTGCACCATATTGGGATGCTAATGCCCGCGGTACCCTAATTGGATTAACGTTATCCCATAAGAAAGAACATATGATTAGAGCAGGGCTTGAGGGTGTTGTCTATAGTTTATATAGTGTTGGTGAAGCATTGGAGCGTCTAGCCGGGGAGCCTGTTCAACTTTTTGCAAGTGGTGGTTTTGCTCGATCTCCACTTTGGTTACAAATCGTTGCAGATATATTCGGGCATCCAGTTCAAGTACCAGAAAGTCATCAAAGTTCAGCTTGGGGAGCTGCTTGGTTTGCCTTGCTTGCCGTCGGAGAAGCTTCCTCTTTAGAGGGGATAAAAGAGTCTATTCCTATGAAGCAAACCTTTGAGCCTAATCAACAGTCAAACAAGGTTTACCGGGAATTATATGTAACTTATCGAGAGTTGTACATGGCTTTAAAACCACATTTTCATTCTCTTGCTGAGTTTCAACGTAATCATAAGTAGTCTAAAAATCAAAATTTACTAAGAAAAGCGCAAGGCGCCCGCCTATCGGCGACAAGCAAATGTTCTGACCGATAACAAGTGTGCTCTCTCACTTTTAATCAAGGGAAAAAGGAAGTTCACTTTTTCCTCGGTCAGGTTATTTGACCTCGAGCCAAGAACATCTTTGAATTACCTCTCGGTTCTTTGCGACGAGTAACCACAGGAGCAGATGGCGCCTGGAGCTAGACAATTTTTAAGTTGAAAATTATATACTTTCTTATATTACAAAGAAAGCCTATCAAACCAAAGTTTGATAGGCTCTTTGTTAACTTGAAAAAACTTGTGTATACCTTCCATTTTCATACCGTTCTGTATATTTACCTTTTGTATACTTGTCGATAACATTTCTCCAAAAGTGTTGTGCTGGTTGGTTTTTTTCAAGTTGAAAGACTTCCCAGTTCCCTCGATGTAAATGAAACATTTCTGTAGCCACTTGTTTACCAATCCCAAATCGACGGTATTTTTTCATGATAAAAAATTCAGCAATAGAGTAATAGCCCTTTTCTTCTTCTTCAATCAACCTCACTAGGGAAAATCCTGCATACCTTCCGTCAATCTCTACTAGATATGGGAATTTCGTTTGCTCAATCCAATAATGATCTAAATTTGGATATTCTCCAAACCTACCATCTTCTTCTAAATGGGCTTCAACAAACTCTGAGAAGTCATAAAAATAGTATTGCATCAAGTTTTTGACAATCTCTTTTTCAGCTAAGCTTGCCTTACGGATGATAACGTCCAATTCAAAATCTCCTTCTGAATATTCTTGTTTTTATGGTTAGTATAATGGAGTTTTGAAAGGAATGGTAGATTCCTTTGTAAATATAGTAACAAAAGATTTATAGTTTTCTAATCCCACCAGTAGCAGCGGAAGATGCATGATTTGCGTACATGCGTAAATATTTACTTGCTTCACGTTTTACTATTTCTAAATGGTGAGCACGTTCTACCAACTCTTCATCTGAAACAACTAAATGGATAGAACGATTTGGTATATCAATTTCGATCATATCGTCATCTCTTACTAACGCCAACGTACCACCTTCAGCTGCTTCGGGGCTAGCATAACCGATGGAAAGGCCAGCACTCGCTCCTGAAAATCGTCCATCAGTAATTAATGCCACACGCTCAAACTTCCCTAACACTTCTGTACAGCGATGCAACTCTCTCATCCCTGGTCCGCCTTTTGGACCTTCATAACGAATAACAACCGCATCCCCTTCAGAAATTTGATCAGCTTCATACGCAGCAATAAACTCTTCTTCTGAGTTAAAAACTCGAGCTGGACCTCTAAACGTTAATAACTCTTTTGAAACAGCGGATTGTTTAATTAATGCTCCATCTTCTACTAGATTACCTTTTAAAACGGCAATACCGCCTTCTTTGTCAATTGGCTTTTCAAGAGTGTATATAATTTCACGATCTAAAACGTCATGTCCTTCAATATTTTCTCCAATTGTCTTCCCATTAACTGTTAAAACATCTAAATGTAATAAAGAGCGTAGTTCTTGCATTAACGCTGGCATTCCACCCGCTCTTTGTAAATCGTTCGTTGTGTATTCATTATTATTTGGTGTTACTCCTGCTAAAAAAGGTACCTTGCGACTAATTCGATCAAATAAATCAAAAGGTAGTTCAAGACCTAATTCATGAGCGATTGCTGGTAGATGTAAACAAGCATTTAGAGACCCACCCATTGCTAAGAGTACGGAAATTGCGTTTTCAAATGCCTCAGGTGTCATAATATCTTTAGGTGTAATTCCTGCTTTAACTAAGGCAACCGCTTGGCGACCAGCTTCCTCAGCAGCATCTAGCTGTTCATCAGATAACGCTTGCATCCACGAAGTCTTTGGCAGAGCCATTCCTAACGCCTCTGATAATCCTTGCATTGTATTCGCTGTCCCTAAAAACGGACAAGCACCTGCACTAGGATAATATTGATTAGTAATCTTGACTAACCCTTCCTCGTCAAGCTTTCCTGCTAAAAAGTCTTTTCTAGCAGCTTTTGATTCATAAGGTTTAATATGATTAGGCATAACTCCCCCTAACACTACCAAACTAGGGAGATTTAAACGTGCTGCAGCCATCATCATCCCAGGAACAATTTTGTCACATGAGCTTAACACGACCATACCATCAAACATCCCGTGACCGTTCACCATTATCTCAACACTATCAGCTATAGTTTCGCGACTTGGCAACGAATATTTCATGCCATCGTGCCCTTGGGCAATTCCGTCACAAACAGCAATTGTATTAAATTCTAACGGCAGTCCTCCCGCTTCGCGAACCCCTTTTTTTACTCTCTCTGCTAACTCGCGCAAATGCACGTGACCAGGTACAATTTCATTCCAAGAGTTAGCGATTGCAATTACTGGTTTATCCATATTTTTATAATCAACACCACATGAGCATAAATGTGCTTTTAAGATCGCCCTAGTAAAGGGTGCAATTTCTTCTAGTTTGTTCCCCATGATCGTTCATCCCCCTCTTAAAGTAAGTTAAGTTCTTGTAACCCTTGTTTTAATTTTTCTTTTTCTAGTTCGGTTAAGGCACGTAGTGGCAATTTCACTTTTCCTACATCAACACCACGTAATTTTAAAGCCTCATAATAGGGAGTGATGTAAGAACCTAATTTTAAAACATCACGAACCTCATTGGCACGATATTGTAGCTCCTTTGTTTTTGAAAATTCCCCTGAAATAAAGGCCTCATATAGTTCAACCATTACTTCCGGAAAACAATTTCCAACTGCTGAAACAACCCCAGTAGCTCCCATTTCTAGTGCTGGGTACACTAAGGCGTCTGTTCCCACGACTACATCATAGCCTTCTCCAAGTACCGATAAATAGTCTTTCAAACGGGACAAGTCCTTTGAACTATCTTTAATTCCAACAATATTTCCATGTTTTTCAGCCAAACGACCTACAAGTTTTGGCGTCAACTCATTTTTCGCATTACCCGGTATGTTATATAAATACATTGGTAAACTTGGAATGGCTTCTGCTACCGCAGTAAAATGTAATTCCAAGGAGGTATCATCAAGAGGAAAATACCACGGAGTGACTACTGCACAAGCATCCGTCCCAACCTCATGAGCATATTCTGTTACTTCAATTGTTTCCTGAGTAGAAATAGCCCCTGTATGAACGATTACTGGTACTCTCTTTTTCGTTTCATCGACAACAATTGAAATAACCTTTTTGCGATCAGCTACTGACATTAATGGTCCGCAACCATTCGTTCCTAATGGAAATAAACCGTGTACACCTTTACTAATTAAGAAATTGATATAATCACGCAACGCTTTCTCATTGATTTCTCCTCTTTCTGTAAAAGGAGTAAGGACTGCGGGAATAACTCCATGGATCATCTTGTTTCCCCCTCTTAGTGAATATTTTTTCTCTACGGATTAATTATACGAAATTTTTTTTCGTATTTCATCAAAATTCATTTCATATATATAGACATTTTGTGAAATTAATTTTCTTCTTTTCAGTCAAATTTCAACTAATTATTGAATTATTTATCAAATATTGGTAATGATAACGTCATTACTCTAAGAATAGGTGAGAACATGCCAATTATAGCTTCAGTTAGCACGTATAAACCGCCATATACACTCAAACAAGAGGTCACAACTGAATTTGCTAGAGAATTATTTAGTGATAACTTTCACGATATTGAACGTTTACTACCCGTGTTTTCCAATGGACAAATTGAAGAACGTCAGTTTTCGGTTCCTTTAGATTGGTTCCGGGAAGACCATTCATTTCAAGAACGAAATGATCTTTACATTGATTTAGCGACGAAATATGGAGCAGAAGCAATAAAGGCTTGCTTAAATAACAATGTTTTTCTAGAAGAGAAAATAGCAGAACAATCTATAGATTCAATTATTATGGTCTCAAGTTCTGGAGTGTCAACACCTAGTCTTGACGCTCGGATAATGAATACTTTGCCTTTCAATTCGCGCACAAAGCGAATTCCATTATGGGGACTAGGTTGTGCTGGAGGGGCAAGTGGTATTGCTAGAGGATTAGATTACTGTAAGGCATATCCTAACGCGAATGTTTTAGTTGTTTGTGTTGAGTTATGTAGCCTTACATTTCAGAAAAATGATCGTTCGAAAAGTAACCTTATCGGTACCTCTTTATTTGCTGATGGAGTCGCTTGTGCTTTACTTATGGGTGATGAGTCAGCCTACCTCGAGAAGGTAAAGCAAACAATTAGGCCAAGTATTTTAGCATCCGAGTCAACTCTCATGGCTAACTCCGAAAATGTGATGGGTTGGGATGTCAAAAATACAGGCTTACACGTAGTATTTTCTAGGGATATTCCTACTATCATAAAAAAATGGCTACAACCAAACGTAGAATCTTTTCTAAATAGCCACCGATTAACATTGGACCATCTAGTAGAATTTATCGCCCACCCTGGCGGAAAAAAGGTTCTTGATGCCTATGTTGAATGCCTTAAGATTGATCCCGAACTAACACGTGTGAGTCAAAGCATTTTACAAAAGCATGGTAACATGTCATCGCCTACTGTTTTATATGTCTTAGAGAAAATTATGGAGAAGGAACATCAAGACGGGGATTATGGACTAATGGCAGCACTTGGACCAGGTTTTTCATCAGAGCTAGTACTAATCCAGTGGAAAGGAGTGTAGAAATGATTGGCGTCTATATTTTTATAAGTCTTGTCATCTTACAAAGGATTGTAGAGGTAATAATTGCAAATCGGAATGCGAAATGGATAAAAAGACAAGGTGGCTACGAGGTTGGTCGTGACCACTATAAGTATATCGTCTTGTTACATACATTTTTTTTCATTTCTCTACTAACAGAAGTGAGTCTTTCAAGGCCATCATTTACGAGTTGGGTTATTGCTCCGTTTGTCATCTTTCTACTTGCACAAATTTGTAGGGTATGGGCATTATCTTCATTAGGTCCTTTTTGGAATACAAGGATTATGGTTCTTCCTGGTGCTAAGGTCATTGCAAAGGGACCTTACCGATATTTGCGACATCCAAATTACGTGATTGTTTCAATTGAAATTTTACTACTGCCTGTTATTTTTCAAGCTTATTGGACAGCCTTTATTTTTTCTGTCTTAAACGTACTTATCTTGAGTTTGCGTATAAAGATTGAAGAACAGGCACTACTAGAAACCACCAATTACGAAGAAACATTTGATGCAGTAAGTAGATTTGTTCCTCGATATGAAAAGTAGATTCTTGTAATCGTGGTGAATCCTTAGTAACCTGTGTAATAATCCGGCTTTTGGGATTTTACCAAAGCAACAAACTTTGCGAAAACAGCCATTTTTAAATAGGGGGATGTTCAGTGGATAACAGCATTGGAATTGATCAAGAAACACACAAGAAACTGGCTGTAAATTTATTTAACCGAACGTGGGATTTAATAGAAAAAGTTAATAAGAGCGAAGACGAAAAGGATGAAATGATGTACTCCGCTATCGCCTCAAGGTTCCATTGGGGCTTTGTCGGGACACCTCTACAGTTCGCTAGAGGAGAATGGCAAATTTCAAGAGTATATTCTTTACTAGGAAGACATGAACCAGCATTTCATCATGCAAGGAAATCGCTAGAATTTTGTATTGAAAATAACCTTGGCGATTTTGATTTAGGGTTTGCTTATGAAGCATTAGCTAGATCCTATGCTCTAATTGAGGTTGAAGAAGAAAGCAGGAGATATATACAATTAGCACAGGAAGCAGCAACTAAAATAAGTAATGTAGAAAACAGAGAGTGGTTAGAAAAGAATATTCACTCTGTAGAAACCAACTCAATACCTCTATAGCAATACTTTTGGTGCCTGGCACCATAAAAAGACAAAAAATCACATTGTCCGTGCCTCATGGACAATGTGATTTTCTTTTAGTCTACGATGATACTTGTAATTATAAATTGACCGTTTTCTTCGTAGAAATTAATTGTTACTGGCTCGTTTTCAGGAACTACTTCTAAATATGCTTTTACATCTTCAGTTAGTCGATACACTTTTACATTCCCTGAACTATCTTTCATTTCAATTGAATTGCTGTCTACAATACCTACTAATGAAGCTAATTCTGATGTTGAACCACTACTTACGTCATTACTTACGGTCAATTCAATCTCTGTTCGGAAACCGTCACTTTCTCTAGCTGATGACCAAATTTCTAGTGAATATATACCACTATCTAATGTAGGAATTACTTCCGTTAAATCAATTTCCATGATAATTGAGTCTTTAGCTGCAATTGTTTTCTCAACGAATGCTTCACCAAACATGCGGTCATCTGAATATTGGTATACCTTACTTCCTGTTTGATCTTTAATGATAAAGTCATATTCTTGAAGATTTGCAAAAGTAAGTGTAATGTCTTTATCAGTGGTATTAACTAATTTAAATTGATATAGTTTATCTACGTTTTCCTTTGCCACCAATTCTACTTGAATAGCATCTTCTTCAATTAAAAGCAGTTCTGGTGTCTCTTCAGTAGGTTCTTCATAACCTGTATCAGGACTTCCTCCTACAACCTCTTTTTGCTTAGTATCAACTGTGCCGCAAGCAGCCATGATCATTGCTGCCAGTGTAATACTTGATAATACTTTCCAATACTTTTTCATCTTATTTCCTCCAACATTTTTTATTTTAGTTTTTTATTTTATTTTGGTGCTTTCACATTCTTAGTCGCCATTATAAAACAAAGGTTACAAATAAATTTCAATTTTATTACAAGCATATGTCAGATTCTAGAAAGAATAGATGTCAAATAAAAAAAACTAAGTCCCAATGGGAATCTTAGTTTTTCAATAAGGTATCTGAATTAGTTGCCATCTACCAGTTGGAGATACTCTTTCGACTTTAAAAACAAAGGTTTGTTCTTGCTCAGCCTTTCCTTTTTCCTTTATTTTATAAGTAACCGGCATTTCAAATTCTAGGACGGTATTAATGGTTGGGTTGTGATCTTTATTGACAATCCGTACGCTTTCAACGGCAGTTAAGAACGTAGACTTACCTTTGTAGATAAGCGTAAGTAAATCAAGATCATTTTGATTTAACGCAACAAAAAATAATTCTATAACCTCTTGAGGCGTAAATTGGCTTACGTACTCGTCCAGAAGCCCTCCAGCTTTATATACCATAACTTGATGAGATAGGTCAGTATTTCTTGTTTTATGAGTTATACTCCCCTTAAAATGAATGCAAAAGTGTCCCGGAAAGCCATTTGCTAAAGCTCCATTCCCATGCGGCATACCATGCATTGAAGCTGCGAAGATTTGTTCATTTAGTTCAACAAGGATCCCACGTCTTTTCCAGCTCCACTCGCCACCATATATTCTTTTCATGATTTCTGTATCTTTTCTTGTTACTGGTTGTACATCAGCATGATTTTTCCCAGCTCTTCTTTGGGCATGAAAGCTCAAACCAGTTTCTATATCCGTAATTTTAACAATTGAGTACTTCGGTATCTGCTCATTAACAACTTCCCAAGCCATTACATTTCCAAAGTGCTTCGAGCCCAACAATTTAAAGTACATTTGAATCTTTTGATGGGTTCTAGGATCCAAGGCAATCTTTGTTCTTTTATTGGAATTATATAAAATTCCGCTTGAATCCATTACAAGTACCTGAATTTCTCCTCTGTCTTCAAATAAAATAAAATTGTTACAATGCGGAATTTCTGATACTTGCTGGCGTGTGCTACTCCTCAATAGTGATTGAAATAACTCATCCGATTCTATTGTCAACTCTGTTTGGAACAAAGATTGACTAGAAGACTTTACTAAAAATGTAACTTTCGCTTCCGAATGACTGGCATATGTGTTTGAACCATTTACTATTAGTAAAAATAACAAACTTACAATGAAATAAAAGTGTCTCATCCTATTCCTCCCTACAATTAAATATTTGCTTTTTTGCTCAATCATAGACAGGAAAAAATTATCAGGCTGACAACAATGTTAAAATAGCTTAAACCAATTGTCCACACATTGTGAATAACCATGTTAACAACTCTTATTTCGGTGTTAATAACTATCTATTACTTGTTAATAATCTGTGGATAATAATTACAAATCATCATTTCCAGTGGATGAGTGATTAGTCTGGTGACTATTTTGCATTAAACATATTTTGTATATGTAGTGAAATATAAGCTAGTTCTGATTCTGGAAAAACCAAGTCATATTCTTCCTTTAAATGATTTTTTATCTTGATTGCACATCGATAAGAATCACTATATTTTGTTTTTATTAGCTCATGCATTTCAGCATCTAATGTATGTAATGGGTCGCCTGTTTCCAAAGCCTGAAGAGCAAATCGTATGTGAGCAATTAAGCGCTGATACGATACGGATTCATATGATACTGAAGAATTCAGATGACTTTCAATGATTTCTATCATCTCTTTAACAATCGCCGCTTGTTTCATTGTGCTTTCCATTGAGTTTGTTTGCTCTTTTGCCGTATGAATGTGAATTGCAATATAACCAATTTCATCATCAGGGATGGTGACATTTAGACGCTCTTGGATCAATTCTTTCGCCCATAAGCCTATTTCATATTCTTTCCTATATAATGTTTTGATCTCATTTAGCAATTTGTTCTCAATGACCAATCCTTTTTGTAACCTTTCAATCGCAAATGAAAGATGATCTGTTAGGGCAATATGGATATGCGTATTAAGCGGAACATTTAATGTTCGTTCTGCATAGCTGATAATTTCCTCCGCTACTTCAACATGGCTTACTGGTAGCGTTTTCAACAATTCCTGAAAACGTTCATTTTCATCTGCCATCACAAATATTTTTTCGGCATCAGACCTCAATATAACGTCTCCTTTTCGCTTGTTAAAACCAATCCCAGAACCCATGCAAATCCTTTCAATACCATCCTCTTCTACGACAACCGTATTGTTGTTTAATACCTTCTTTATCTTCACCTCATTCACACCTCAAACCCTTTCTAATAAAGCTGACTCTGCCTAAAATAATAAGCAGAGTCCATTGTTATCTTATGATTTAACCTTTGTTTGAAGAATAGGTGATTGGCCTTTTTCACTTTGTTCGACTTCTAGCTTTATCATTTCCTCTAACACATCACCATTTGTAATAACAATAGGGGTTATTGTGCTTGCAGCTTTTTCCCTAATTAAGTCTAAATCAAAGGTAATAAGTGTATCGCCAACCTTAACCTTATCTCCTTCTTCAACATGACCAGTAAATCCTTCACCATTCATTGTGACCGTTTCTAAGCCTACATGAATTAAGATCTCAAGGCCAGTTTTCGAGCGAATTCCAATAGCATGTTTTGTATGAAAAAACTGAATAATTTCGCCGTCAACTGGTGAGACTACTTTTCCTTCACTAGGGTCAATAGCAACCCCATCCCCCATCATTTTTTGGGAGAACACTGGATCTGGTACATCCTCTAACCTTTTAACAGTTCCAGTTAGAGGAGCTACAATGGTTTCATCTGTTTGTTTTTCTTTTAAGCCAAACAGTTTCTTCAACATATTAAAACATCTCCTTCACTAATGCTACGACTTCTTCGGCTGTACCCATTGCCAATGCTTTTTGAGCCAACTGAGAAGCTTCCGATTTTGTAAGTTGTGTGAGCTGACTCCTTGATGGTAAGATACTAGTTGCACTCATACTAAATTCATCTAGCCCTAATCCTAGAAGAAGTGGGATAGCGATCTCATCTCCCGCCATTTCTCCGCACATACCAACCCATTTCCCTTCGTTATGGGCTGCTTTAATGACCATATTAATCAATCTCAGGATTGCTGGATTATACGGCTGGTACAAGTAGCTAACTTTTTCATTCATGCGATCGGCTGCCATCGTATATTGAATTAAGTCATTAGTACCAATACTGAAAAAGTCCACTTCTTTAGCAAATACATCTGAGATGATCGCTGTTGATGGAATTTCTACCATAATCCCAATTTCAATCGTTTCAAGTACTTCCGTTCCTTCGGCTAACAGCTTCTTTTTCTCATCAAGTAATACCGCCTTTGCTTCTCGAAATTCATCAAGGGTAGCAATCATCGGGAACATTATTTTTAAATTCCCGTACTTACTAGCCCTTAACAACGCTCGAAGTTGTGTGCGGAAAATTTCTGTTTTCTCAAGGCAAAGCCTAATGGCTCGGAAACCTAAAAATGGATTTAACTCATGAGGTAATTTAAGATATGGAAGTTCTTTATCCCCACCAATATCTAGGGTTCTAACGACAACCGGTTTCCCTTCCATCTTTTCTAAAACTGTTTTATATGCCTCATATTGCTCGTCTTCCGTTGGCAAATCGGTTCTTCCCATATAAAGAAATTCAGTGCGATATAACCCTACACCCTCAGCTCCGTTTTCTAGAACTCCTCTTACATCTGCTGGTGTACCGATGTTTGCAGCAAGTTCGACATGATGGCCATCTTTTGATACTGTTTTTTCATTCACTAGCTTTGCCCATTCTACTTTTTGCAGTTCGAATTGACGCTTTTTATTTTCGTATTCATTTATGGTCTCCTGATCAGGATTAATAATAGCTTTTCCTTCTATTCCATCAATAATTAGAAACTCACCATGTAAGACATTAGCCATGATTTCTTTCGTTCCTACAACTGCTGGAATTTCCATCGACCGTGCCATAATTGCTGAGTGTGAAGTCCTACCACCAATATCTGTAACAAAACCTTTTACAAAATTACGATTTAATTGTGCTGTGTCGGATGGGGTTAAATCTTCTGCGACAATTATTACTTCTTCATTTATTTGACTTGGGTTAGTTATTTCAACTCCAAGCAAATGGGAAAGAACTCGTTGTACAACATCACGGATATCTGCTGCCCGCTCTTTCATGTATTCGTTTTCCATCTGTTCAAACATCGTAATGAACATTTGACTTACATCGTGGAGAGCAAACTCGGCATTTATAGTTTCACTTATAATTCGATCCTTAATCGGATTAAGAAGCTCCGGATCACTTAAAACTAGTATATGGGCTGCAAAAATAGCTGCTTTATCATCACCGAGCTCTCTTTGTGCATGTTCTTTAATGATTGTTAGTTCTTTTTTTGCTGTTTCAACTGCTTTTTCAAAGCGCATTACTTCTGACTGAGAGTCAGTAATATTCCTTCTCTCTACATTTAGCTCCACAGCTTCTAGGCGAAATACTTTCCCGCTGGCAAATCCGCTCGAGGCTGCAATACCTTCTATGACTATTGTTCTCTTTTCCATTATTCAGCCAAACCTTCTTTTTTCAGAACTTCATCAATTTTTGTTATCGCCTTTTGTGCATCGGCACCATTAGCCGTAATTTTGATGTCTGAACCTTCTGGAATACCTAAGGACATTACTCCCATAATTGACTTTAGGTTAACAGACTTCCCGTGGTACTCCAACTGAATATCTGCTTCAAATCCCCCCGCTGCATGTACAAGCAATGTTGCGGGTCTTGCGTGAAGTCCTGAATTACTAATTACCTTATAGTTTTTTTCCATCATTTCAATTTAGCTCCTTTGTATTCAATTAGTTTAATATTCTTAATAGCACGTCTAAAAAACAGAAAAAGGCACGAGAGAAATATGTAGTTTGTAAAAAATAGGCATAGGTACCCTATTACAAACTAACACTATTTCACTCATGCCTGATCGAGTCAGTAACACGTGACATATGAGTTAATATAGTATTATTCTAACGATTGCGCCTAAAAAAACAAGGAATAACGCTTTTCTTCTCAAAACTGTCACATATTAGAGACTGTAAACTTTTACTGTGATACTATTTCTGGTATGGAATATTTAATAATGTAGGAACTGTTACAAACTCATAGCCCTGTTGTTTAAGACTTGGAATAATCTCACGCAATGACTCAATTGTATTGGTTCGATCTGCATCCCAGTCCCCACCATCATGCATTAAGATGATTGCCCCCGGCTGAACATTATCCAATACGTTTTGAGCAATAACAGTTGGGGGATCTTCCTGCCAATCCAAAGAATCAACAGACCAAACAATAATTGAATAATTCAGTTCAGCGATTTTTTCAACTAGCTCATTATACAAAAATCCATATGGGGCGCGAAATAATTTAGTACGATAACCAATAATATCGTTTAATGTGTCTTCAGTCCTATTAACTTCTCTCTCTAAAGTAGCCAAGTCCCCTTCTTTAACTAAATTCGGGTGAAAATACGTATGATTTCCAATAATATGACCGTCAGAAACCATTCTTTGGACAATCTCTGGATAAGCAATTGCCCTTGATCCCATTACAAAAAAAGTTGCTGGGACATTGTTCTCAGCCAATATGTCTAGAACTTGTTCTGTAAAACGTGGATCAGGACCATCATCAAAAGTTAATGCAATTCTGTTGGCAGTGGCTGGTCCCTGTAATACAACTGTCTCTGGGTATCTCTGTTGAAGAATGATATTAGAAATAGGCTGTTGACGACTTCGCTCAGGATTTTCTGATCCACCGCCTAACCTAGGTAATTCTTCATCTTGATTTCGATCTTTCTTCCACCAAAAGTTTTGTTCAATATCAGCATTAGCTTTTACTGCAGTAATTCCTGTGAATGGGATGGTAGATACTAACAACAAGAACAATAATACCTTTAACCACTCTACTTTCATCGTTTCATCTCCTTAATAGTTCAGTACAAACATATTTTCTTCTCGAATAGGAGATATATTCATCAAGATTTGAAAATTTAAACAAGCAGAGTTTTTTAATATACAACACCCTTAAATTGTAATTGAATGTTTGATAGTGTCTCAGTTTCAATCTTATCTTTCATTTCTTTCGCCTTTACTAACGCTTCCATCATTCCTGCTGCTTCAACCATATATTCTTGATATTGATCATTAGATTTACTTATACGGTAGAAAAATATATACTTCTTCATTTTATTAATTCCCCCTTAATTATTAGGAATAGTATTCTCAAAATGTAGCTATCTAATACTCTTGCAACTTATCAGTATATTACCTCCTTTCGTTTTCCATTTGGTTTGTTTGGTCAGAAAGTATATCAAACAAAAAAACACTTCATCACTCAGGTAAGCTGATTGATGAAGTGTTTTGTTTTATATTGGCGCTTTTCGTAAACAATGTTGCTTTTTGCCTTAAAATTTTACGGAAAAATACCCTAGATGGAGATATCACCCAATATATTAAGTAAGAAAAGAGCAATACTTACTAAATTAGTGGTGGATTCTTACTATATTGTGTAAAAATCCGGCTTTTGGGATTTTTACGAAAGCAACAAAATTTGCGAAAACAGCCTTTATATTTTTACCCCGCTCAAACTTGCTCCTTTTGCAAAGAGTCGTTCAATGTTCTTCTCAACTTGCGGGTCTTGAATTAATGGTGGTGCATGGTGAGGTTTGATTCGTACATCAAGAATTAAATTATCACAGCCCCAATGCTTGTGCTCATATGAACCGTTTACTCCGTGTATATCATGTGAGGGGTTACTTCTTGTAAAAGCTATCCAAAGGAAGTTACTAACCGTTTTGCTAATAAACTCACTATCGTCACAAACGATAATCATCGGGCACGATGGCATTGCGCCCTTCATTTGAACAGCTTCGCTTAGCTTTTCCATCTCTTTTTGTGCATTCTCATGAGTTGTAAAATTAGAAGCCTCAATTGCTACTACTCCCGGCATAACAAGGCGAGGGTTCTTAAATTCTCTTAAATCCTTTAGATTATCAGGTATTTCTCTACATAATTCTCTTTTTTGATCGCCATAGGCTGCAATTACTACCTTACTTCCTGTATTCAAGCCTGTCCCAGAGTAATCTAACGTATCAATCGTTGTATTTGTCTGGAAATGTATATCACGGTGAAGATCAATTCTTTCTAGAATATAGGTTAAGAACTCTACTTCTTTATGGGTATCTAACGGGTGCTTGTCCTCCGCTGTGATAAACAAGTATTTAGCTAAGCTTAATTGACCTGTACCTAAAATTCGATTGGCAATGGTAAGTAGCTCGGCTGGTTGTTTCACTTGTTGATAAGGTGTATAACGTTCACTTCCGATGGCAAAAAGCAGAGGATGAACTCCAGCCGCATCGACTGCATGGACCTCTTTTACACCTGGAAGTTCTTGTTGAATCGCATCTCCGGTAAGTTCATGAATGAGATCACCAAAGGCGGTATCCTCTTGAGGAGGACGACCTACGACAGTAAACGGCCAAATGGCATTTTTTTTCGCATAGACTTTGTTGACTCTAAATAATGGAAAATCATGAGTTAGACTGTAATAGCCTAAATGATCCCCAAATGGACCTTCTGGTTTCGTTTCATTAGGATAAATATCACCCGTTATAACGAAGTCAGCGTCATTACTGATGCAATAGCCATCAATATAACTGTAACGGAAGCGCCGTCCTGAAAGTAAACCAGCAAATGTCATTTCACTTAATCCTTCTGGAAGAGGCATCACTGCTGACAACGTATGAGCAGGAGGCCCGCCAACAAAAATACTTACCTTAAGTGGTTTACCTAATCGGTTCGCTTTCGCTTGATGAACTCCTATACCACGATGAATTTGATAGTGAAGCCCCAATTCTTTATTTAACTCAAAGTCATTACCGCTAAGTTGAACACGATACATTCCTAAATTGGCATTCATAATCCCTGGTTTATCTGGGTCTTCGCTAAAAACCTGAGGAAGTGTAATAAAAGCACCACCATCATCTGGCCAATGATGAATAAGTGGAAGGTCAGAAATTTTTATTTCTTCTGCACTAACTGGCAAACTGTTTGACTTTTTCATAGGCAATGCTTTTGATGCTGCTAAACCAGTCATCACATGATTAAACGGATTTTTCAAGGCTTTAATTGGATCATTTCTTAATGCAACAACGTTTTGTGCCCCATCCATAGTCTTTCGAAAGATAAACTTACTTCTTTCAATATTTCCAAATAAGTTTGAAACCGCTCGATACTTTGATCCCTTAACGTTTTCAAATAATAAAGCAGGCCCACCAACTTCGTAGACTCTCATGTGAATCGCTGCCATCTCTAAGTATGGATCAACTTCCTCACGAACACGAACTAGTTGACCGTTATTTTCCAAATCAAGAATACATTCTTCCAAAGTGCGATACATAATTCGTAGCTCCTATTTTATATATTTTATTTAATTATACCCATTCTATTGTGTAATGTCTTGTCTGCTAATTAAAAGTTAATTCTTGTTTTTACGGAAAAAGAAAGTTACAATATAAAACGTAATTATTACTATTTGTATGTTTTCATAGATGTTTAGGGGGATAAAGATGAGTAAAGTACCTGTTACAGTTTTAAGTGGTTATCTAGGTTCTGGGAAAACAACATTATTAAATCATATATTAACCAATAACGATGGCTTAAGAGTTGCCGTTATTGTCAATGATATGAGCGAAATTAATATTGATGCGATGCTTGTAAAAAACAATGGTTTTTCTAAAACTGAGGAAAAATTAGTTGAATTACAAAACGGCTGTATTTGCTGTACCCTTCGCGAAGATCTAATGCAAGAGGTCTCAAAAATGGTGGATGCTGGTGGTATTGATTATATTGTCATCGAGTCTTCTGGCATAAGTGAACCAGTTCCGGTTGCCCAAACATTTACGTATGTTGATGAAGAAACAGGAATTGATTTAACAAAAAAATGCAGATTAGATACCATGGTGACTGTGGTTGACGCCAATAATTTCTGGGAGAACTATGCTTCTGGAGAATCTCTACTTGATCGAAAAGAAGGTACGGATGAAAACGATACAAGAGAGATTTCAGATTTACTTGTTGATCAAATTGAGTTTGCAGATGTGATTATACTTAATAAAATTGAAATGATTGAAGAGATTGATAAGATCGAACTACTTGCATTTATGAAAAAGCTAAATGCAGATGCAACTGTTATCTGTACTTCCCATAGTAAAGTAGATTTAGCTGCTGTTTTAAATACTAGAAAGTTTGATTTTGATAAAGTGAGTCAATCCGCAGGATGGATTAAAGAGTTAAACGAGGAACATACACCTGAAACAGAGGAATACGGCATCTCTTCTTTTGTTTATCGAGTGAGAAGACCCTTTCACCCTGAGCGTCTGATGAGTTGGATGGAAAATTGGCCTGCTGAAGTTGTGCGTGCTAAAGGGTTTATTTGGGTAGCTTCAAGAAACTCAATGGCTGGGTTAATTTCACAAACTGGCTCAACTGTCTCTATCCAAGGTGCAGGAGAATGGGTAGCAGCTTATCCTGAGAAAGAAAAGGAACAAGCACTTCAAGAAGATCCTGAATTATTAGCCAAATGGGATCCAGAGTTTGGCGATCGATTAAATGAACTAGTGTTTATAGGCATCGATATGAACCAAAACAAAGTAAAATCTTCTTTAAATGATTGTTTATTAACAGAAGAAGAAATGACTCAAGATTGGACAAGCTTCACTGATCCACTTCCAGAGTTCGTTGAAGTCGTTAAGTAATTTTAGTAAGAGGATGTGGATTTCCACATCCTCTTATTCTTGCTATTTCTGCATTTCTTGTGTGATCGAGGTTAGATTATCTGCAGATGTTGCCACCTCTTCAAAGGCTTCTCCCAACTCGTTTATAACTCTAATGAATTTTGAAAGTTCCTGATTAATCTCATAATTTTGCTTTTTCGTTTGATTCATAGTAGTTAAAATTTCTTCAAAGTAATTATTGGTTTCTTTCATACTAATGCTACTTTGCTCTACCTCTATTTGAATAGTATCAAGTGAAAGTTTTAGCTTATCAACTTGAGTGTTCGTATTCAAAATCAAATTAGCAACATTACTGACCGATTTTTTTGTGTCATCTGACAGCTTTCTTACCTCATCAGCTACGATGGCAAAGCCGCGACCAGCTTCTCCAGCTCTAGCTGCCTCAATAGCTGCGTTTAAAGACAGGAGGTTTGTTTGGTCTGCTATTCCTGTAACAATATTAACAATTTCTTGCATCTGTGTCGAAATATCATGCAAGACCTTTACATCTTCAGTTATATCAGAAACTGATTGTTGAATGTTTGTTAGATTGATATCTTGATTATTAATTTGCTCTTTACCTTTTTGGGAACGTTCCTCGGCTAGAGTTGATAATTTATTTGCTCTATTAGCCAAACTAGTGATTTGTTCTGACTTATTAATAATTTCCTGAAATGAGGCATTCGTCTCTTCAGAAACAGCTGCAAGATTTTGAGACGATTCACTAATACTCTCTCTAATCATCTCTTTTTCTTTTTCAACCTCTTGTTTAAGTCTTTCGGTTTCAAGATCATACGCTTCTAAAACTAATTGTTGTTCTAGATTTAAAATCTTTGTTACCGACCTAACTGATTGAAAAATTTCTTCTCTATCAGTTAAACTTTCTTCAATAATTGTAATTAACGATAATAGTAAATCTTGAAATGCACACATGTACCACTTTGTTTGTAAACCGATCTTGACATGTACATGGGCAATACGTTTTCTCTTTTCAAAATAATGACTATTAATTACCCCAGCAAACATTTCGCTGATATGTACTGTAAGCGTTTGTTTCAATCTAGTTATCGAACTATGATCATTAATAATGTGTAGCAATGAAGGTTGATTTTCTAAGTTCTGATAAAACCTCTCCACTAATACAGCGAGATTTTTCTCAACAAAGGGTTGTAAGGCCTTTGCAATTTCCAGGTCTTCTTCTGTTAAATGGATCATCTTAATCTGCTTCTCGACTTCCAAATCCGTTCCTAAAACCAACGAAGCATTTCCACTCTGAACTAACTTTCTTGTGTCCTTAGCCTTATTTTTAAACAACATGCCTGCTTCCCCTTTTTGAAAAGAATATATACACTATTTAAATAGTATTATACCAGAAAAATTCCATTAAGAAATTTTTAAAAATACTAATTAGGGTATATATATATTTTACTTTTAATTACAATCTCTCCTTTTATTTGATTTGTATAATAAACTGTTTTCTATTGATGGCTTAAATGCTAAAATTAAATTGTAAACACACAAAAAAACATTATTAAAAAATAACAATATATACCTATTCCAAGGAGAGCATCATGTCTATACATACAGGTGACCTAGAAAAAAATCGCTTAGAAGAACTATATTCTCTAAATATACTTGATACAGAAAAAGAGATTGCTTTTGATCGAATTACAAAGATTGTAAGTAAGGCGTTTAACGTCCCTATATGTTTAATATCACTAGTTGAAAAAGATCGTCAATGGTTTAAAGCATGTGTGGGTTTAGAAGATATAACTGAAACCAGTCGTGAAGTTGCCTTTTGTCACTACGTAGTAGTGGAGGAAAAACCACTTGTTGTTGAAGACGCTACCTTAGACCATAGATTTGCTCAAAATCCGTTAGTAACAGGTGCATTACACTTAAGATTTTATGCAGGCGCGCCACTACGAACTAAACAAGGAAACATTTTAGGAACTCTTTGTCTTATAGATACAAAACCCCGAAAGTTTTCCTATGAGCAAATGAGTCTTTTGAAAGAATACGCTTCTCTTGTTATGTCAGAAATAGAGCTAAGAAGTATGTTAAGAAATAACCTCATACTTTCCACAGCTATCAACAAGACAGCAACAGGAGTAACGATTACAGACCCTACCCTTCCTAATAATCCACTTATTTTTGTAAACGAGGCTTTTACCAACATAACCGGATATTCTGAAGAAGATGTACTAGGAAAGAATTGCAAATTCCTTCAAGGTTCTAGTACGGATATAAAAACACTAAAAGAAATATCTGAAGCAATCAGAAACCGAAATAGCCTACATGTAGAACTACTAAATTATCGAAAAGATGGTAGTGAATTTTGGAATGAACTAAAAATTGATCCTATTTATGATGAAAACGCGAAGCTTACACATTTTGTTGGCTTTCAAACGGACATAACAAGTAAGAAGAACGCAGAGCTAGAAATATCATTAAGAAAACAACGCTACCAAGCATTATTCCACAGTAATAATGATGCTGTTTACATGATTGATACATTTGGATATTTTATTGAAGTAAATGAAGGTTGTGAAAAGCTTACTGGATACACTGCTTCCGAATTTGAGAAACTACATTTCATAGATTTAATTGTTGATAAACACAAAACAAAAACAATGGAACAATTTAACAGGATTATACATCAATTTGATCATGTCCAGTTTGAGACACAACTCAACCATAAGGATGGTACTGCCAAGTATATAAACATACAGGCTAGTCCCATTACTATTGAAGGAAGAGTTGTTGGTCTATATGGGATATCAAAAGACGTTACACTTATTAAAGAAAGCGAGAAGCAATTAAAAATTACAGCAAAACTATTTGAAAGCATGAAAGAGGCTATTCTTATTCTTGATGAAGAATTCAACATAATTTCTACTAATAATTCTTTTCAAGCCTTAATTGGTATTACCAAAGAAAAACTCATTAATCAAAATTTATTTTCCTTGTTAGATGATCAAATCATAAGTCCAACTATTAAAAAAGATATTCTCTCAAATATTAAGCATGGTAACATCCCTTGGGAAGGCCAGATAACCGTAAAATTACACCGTAATGAACTAAAGACTTTGTGGCTAAGTGTTGATACCATTTTAAATAATGATGATGGTACACCTTCCAACGTCGTTTGCATGCTCAGAGACATATCCGAAAAAGAACAAATACAAAATGATGTTAAACTTGCTGGCTTAATGCAAAAAAACTTCTTACCTCAAGATCTTAACAATGAATTTCTTAGTGTAACTTCTTTATTTAAACCAAATCAGTATGTGAGTGGTGATTTCTTTGAATACAATTGGATAGAAACCGATAATAGACTAGTAGGGATTTTATATGACGCTATGGGGCATGGAGTTACTACCGCTCTGCAGACAACAGGACTTAGAGTCTTATTTCAAGATATTTCAAAAAGAAACCTTCCTTTACCGGAAAAAGTTAAATGTCTTAATACTGAAATCCTAAATTATCTTTCCGAAGAAACATTTGTAGCTGCTTTGTACTTTGAGTTTAATCTTGATAATCAAACACTTTACTATGTCCCATGTGGCATTAATGAATTCTTCTTAGAAAGGAAAGGAGAAATTAGTAAATATACCACACCAGCCTTTGTGATAGGCATGTTTGAAGACGCAGAATTTGAATTATTCTCTTTAAAACTTGAGGAAGAAGATAGTCTCCATTTTATTACCGATGGTATTATGGATGTTCTTCCTCGGAATTTTTCTAATAAGGACTTAGCCTCTAAAGATTTCTTCTACTATATTGAGGAAGTCTGCCGTTCAAGAATGTTGGATGACGATGCAACAGCCATAAAGATAACAGTAAAACCACAAAACAAAAGGTTATTCAACGATACAGTGGCAAGTGTTAACACTAAAGATATTGATCAAATGAAACAAAAAATAGCGGTTATTCTCCAAGAGAAATATCTAACAGAGCATCTTTTTGTAGAGCTCGCTTTTAACGAAGCCCTTAATAATGCAATACGTGCTTCAACTAGTATAGAAGTGACTCTCTTCTTAAAAAGTGGTTATCTTGGGATTACAATTACAGATGATGGGCCAGGTTTTGATGTGAGAAGTAAGTTGTGTGAACTAATGGCCAAAAAGGATTCTATGATGGATGAATTAATCTGGTCGGAATCAGGAAGAGGAATTTATTTAATGCATAAGTTTATGGATAAAATTGAATACAATTTAGTGGGAAATCAAGTAACACTATTAAAAAAATTTGGAGGAACAAATAGTGAAAATTAATACAAAGGTACTTAATAATATTGTTCACCTTACCTTAGAAGGTAAGATGTATGTTCAAGAATCAATCATCGTTAGAGAAGAAGTACTTAGTCAGTTTGAAAAAGGTTACAAAGATTTTTACTTTAATATGAAAGACCTTGAATATATTGATAGTTCAGGTTTAGGTGTATTGGTCGGTTTGCATAAAAAAGCAATAGAACAAAATGGTAAAGTTTCGATAGAGAACTTACAGGGACCGGTAAAAGAGTTATTTGAACTTACAAGATTAAATCTTGTTTTTGATATTCGCTAAGTAAATCTAATCAGAAATTTGAGAGGTTGTGCATTATGAAGATTTCCAACATGAAAATTACTACCAAGTTAACAGCCCTTTTCTTATTATTAAGTTTAATCCCTATGGCCATCCTAAGCTTTATTAGTATTACAAGCTCGACAAAATCATTAGAGTTAGAAAAAGAAAGTAAACTTACGGCCATTAGAGATATTAAGAAAAATCAAATTGAGGCTTATTTTAATGAGCGTTTCGGAGATATTAACATACTCTCAAGAAGGAATACAGTTATTGATGCCATGATTGATTTAGAAAAAGCTTTTACTGAATTTGGTAAGGATAGTAGAGACTATCAAGTATTAAACTCACTATATCACAACGATTTTGAATACTTTATAGAGACATATGATTACTACGATATGTTTCTTATAAGTAATAAAGGTGACATTATTTATACTGTGACTAGAGAAGCTGACTTCGGTGAGAATGTTCTAACTGGCTCCCTTAGCGAATCAAATATAGCACATGCATTTACCGAGGCTCAAAAACAAGGACAAGCTGTTTTAGAAGATTATGCGTTTTATGAACCTTCTCAAGCGTATGCAGCATTTATAGCTGCACCGGTAAATAATAATGGTAGATTTATAGGGACAGTGGTTCTCCAACTATCTGATGAGGCGATTATGACCAAAATGTCAGAACGAAGTGGTATGGGAACAACGGGAGAAACATATCTTGTTGGTGCAGACATGACTATGCGTTCAAATTCGATTTTTACCGAAGAGTCAGATATTGGACTAACCAAAATTGATACAATAGCTACCCAAGAAGCTTTATCAGGGATTACAGCCAAAAACCTAATTAAAGATTATCGCGGTGAGTATGTTTACAGCGCATACGCCCCACTTTCCATACCTGGTTTAGATTGGGTGATAATTGCCGAGATTGACGAAGCAGAAGCAAAAAGGTCTATTAACGTCCTTATAAGAAACTTGCTACTATTGTTACTCGCTACTTCAATAGTTTGTGCAATGATTGGTATTTTCTTTGCTCGTAGAATGAGTAACCCGATTGTTGAAGCTAGTACACGTGTGAAGCAAATTGAAAGTGGAATTTTATCTAATAATCCTTTAAAAGTAACAAGTAATGATGAAGTAGGACAGTTAATAGTTGCACTTAACGGAATGAACGCTAAAATGCATGAGCTAGTTAGGGGAATCCGAAATTCCGCAGAGGAGTTAAGTGCAGGTTCTGAAGAAACTTCCGCTTCTGTTGAAGAAGTGACAGCTTCTGTTGAAGAACTAAATAAAGTAGTACAACAATTAGCAGAAGATGCCTCTAGTGGTAAAGACGCTACACTTGAAGCTTCGCAGTCACTTATTCAACTTTCATCTTTAATTCAATTAGCAAAAGAAAAAGCAACAAATGGTAATATTAGTTCAAAGAATACCATGAACTCTGCAACATTTGGTGTTAAAAAGGTTGATGAAACAATCGAAAAAATGGGAGAAATTGAATCAAAAACAGAAGAAACACAAAAGCTAATAAAAGAGTTAGAAATGTATTCCAGAGAAATTGGGAATATTACCGGAACAATAACTTCTATTGCCGAACAAACTAACTTATTGGCCTTAAATGCCTCTATTGAAGCTGCTCGCGCTGGAGAACATGGAAAAGGGTTTGCAGTAGTTGCCGATGAGGTTCGTAAGTTGGCGGAACAATCAAATCGTGGTGCTGCAGAAGTTTCAAAATTAACACAGAAAATAGCAGAACTCTCTCAAAAATCTGCTATTTCTATGGAGGATAGTCGAAGTATTGTCAGTGAAGGGACTAACGTTGCTAAAAATGCTGGAGAGGCACTAGATGAGATCCTTGATGCTGTAAATATTACGGTTAAATTAATCAATGAAATTAATGATATTACGAGCGACGAAGTAGCAACTTCAGATGCAATCGTTCAATTGATTAACAATCTTGCTTCAGTTGTTGAAACTACAGCTTCAAGTGCTGAAGAAATGATGGCTTCATTTGAAGAAACTACCGCTGCCATGCAGAATGTAAGTGCCGTATCCGAACAAACATCTGGAATGGCTAATGAGCTAACAAATTCGGTTGAAAAGTTTAAATTGTAAGATTAGATGTGGGCATCTAAAACAGTGGAACCTATTAAATTACCCTAAACGTCTTTAGTAGCCAATGTATAATTAACATAAGAAAGAGGTACTCAAATCCGAGTACCTCTTTCTTATATTTAATCTAGTTACTTTGTTCAGTTTTCGTGTTCTTTTCCACATCTTCGCTCGACTCAGTTTCTTCGATATCCTCGGTTACATTCGTTAGTTCATCCTCTACATCTTCCACTTCATCTGTAGCTTCAGAGGCCTGTAAAATAAACACCTTCATTTCTTCGGTTAAAGCTTGTGCCAATTCGTTAAGCTCTTTTGCTGACTCACTAACTTTCATCATCGTAGAAATTTGGTCATCACTTGAAGCTGCAACTTCCTCTGCTGTGGCTGCAAATTCTTCGGATGCTGCTGAGATGTTCTGAATTTTATCATTAATGTCTTGCGACGAGTTACTAAGCGTTGCTAACGTTCCATGAATTTGGCCTGTAAATGATGAAATTAACTCAATCTGTTTCATAATGGCATCAATTGATGTGACTGTTTGGTTAACTGCATCATTTTGTTTTTCACTGTATTCATCTAATGATTTTGCGCCGCTAGCTAACTGTTGCATCTGGTTGTTCATTTCAGAGATAACGTTATGAATGTGTTTCGCTTCTAGCTTTGACTTTTCAGCTAACACTTTTACTTCATTAGCTACAACTGCAAATCCTCTTCCATGTTCCCCAGCTCTTGCTGCCTCAATGCTAGCGTTTAATGCCAGTAAATTCGTACTATCGGATATTTGTTCAATGACACTGACAATCTTCCCAATTTGACTTGAATACTGAGTCACCTTTTCAACGTTTTCTACTAAAATTTCCGCTAGATTAATAAATTCAACTGATGTTTGTCCTAAATCTTGTGCAGCCTTTAGACCATCCTTTCCGGTGCGTAAAGAATTATCGACTTGTTCATTTATTCTTTGTGCTGAAAGATTTGCATCCGTTACTTGTTCTAGCATGGTTGTTATCGTTTGTGCACTAAAATCCACATCCTGCGCTTGACCATGCGCGCCACTAGCAATTTGTTCAATTGCTTCACTCACTTCTTCTGTTTGAGCAAGTGTTTCAGCTGAGATATCCTCTAGTACTGAGGACGAGCTAGCGAGACGTTTGGATACATTGTCAACAATAGAAAACGAGCTTTGAACCTTTGCTGACATTTGATTAAAGACTTTTGCAAGCTCACCCATTTCATCTTTAGAGCTTTCGTCTACTCGATGAGTCAAATTACCGTCGCCGATAATCTTTGCACCCGCCTGAAGACGCTGAACAGAACTTACAATTGATCGATTTAATAAGAAGCTAGAAATAACTAACGTAAGTAAAATAATACTACTAATAATTGCAAGAGTTATATAAAGATTTTTTGTAAAACTACTTTTCTCAGCTTCGATAGCAAGAAAGTCATTTGTAAGCTCTTGGTCAATTCTTGTAACTACTCCTTGAATATCTACAACGATTGTATTAAAGGATAGATTTAAATTCTGTTGCTCAAAGTACAAAGCCGCCACCTTCTCAAGATTGTTACTATATGTGGACAACGTCATATTAAACATACCTTTTAAACCGGTTGTATCCTCAATCTTATTTAGTTCTTGTTGAACCAGATCTAATTGACGGACAAATTTTGTATAATAATTTTGATATGGGAGCATCACAAATTCGTTCTCATATGCCAACATATCCATGTAATCCTTGTGAAACTTTGCTTTATCTGCTTCATTATCGAACAATCCTTGTAGAAAGTCATATCTCGTATGAAGATTTTGCCTAGATGAGTTTATATTATAAATTAGTCCTCTTAGCGGTGAACCTATTTCATCATTAATTTCTACCATCTGATCATATAACTCAATATATTGAGCAGAAAGACTTAATAATTCCTCCGTGGACCCTTGGATAGTAGGATTGCTTGTAAGTAAAGCTAACTCCTCAATCTTAGCATTTACCAACCCAATTTGTTCCCGTGCACTGTCACTACTGCTTCCTCTGCTATTGACATAAATGTAATCCAATTCATAGGTACGAGCATTAGAAAAAAGATAAATAATTTCGGTACCTACCTTTGCAGCCAGTGATGTTCGATCAGCTCGTTCATTCATACCTTCTAAACTGTTAAGCGATACAACAAAAGCGAAGACAGAGATGACGATACCTACAATTGAAATGATTGTTAGTAATCTAATCTTTGTTTTTATTAACAAGATGAGTACCTCCCCCGATGTGAAACCTTATAAGAACATTTACCAATTTTAAACAGTGAACCTAGAGGACAGTTGCCTGTCCTCTTGCTCATAGATAATCCTAGTATACACCACGAATATGCGGATGAACGCTTTCTTGATAAAATTTTTGTAACCTTTCTAACTCTTCTTTAGTAAATGATGGTGTATGAAGCGCTGCTAAGTTTTGAGTTACTTGATGAACATTCTTAAAACCAGGAATGATACAACTAATCTCTTCCTGATCTAAAATCCAACGAAGGGCTGCTTGAGCCATCGTCTCTCTACCTTCAGCAATCCATTGTAACTCCCTGCTTAGCTCTACACCCTTAGCAAATTCTAACCCTGCGAAAGTTTCCCCTACATTGAATGCATCACCATTCCGGTTAAACGAGCGGTGGTCATCTTGAGCAAATGTCGAAGTTTCAGTGAATTTCCCTGTCAATAAACCACTAGCTAATGGCAATCGCGCTAAGATCCCAACACCTTTTTGCTTTGCAGCTGGGAAAAGCTCCTTCAACGGTTTCTGTCTAAAAATATTAAAAATCACTTGTAAAGCTCGTACATTTTCATTTTGAAGACAAAGTAGTCCTTGCTCTGCTGACTCTACACTCACACCGTAGTAGCGAATTTTCCCCTCGGCCTGTAGTTTATCTAACACCTCATAAACCCTTCCATCCTTAAGAACTTCGGTTGGTGGGCAGTGGATTTGATAAAGGTCAATATAGTCTCTTTGCAATCTTCGTAAACTGTCTTCACAATATTGGCGAACCATTTCTTCTGAATAGGTTTTAGGATCGTGAATATCTCCCTGGCGACAAAATTTTGTGGCGATATGGATATCAGCCTCTTTACCTTTTGTTGCCTTTGCCAACAATTCCTCGCTATGACCATTGCCGTAAACATCAGCTGTATCAAAAAAGTTTACACCTTCGTCCATGGCAACCTGAAGTGCTCGGAGGGATTCATCATCATGAACCTCTCCCCATGTGCCACCAATTGCCCACGTACCAAAGCTTACCTCACTAACTTTAATATCCGTATTTCCAAGCTGCCTATATTTCATCTACTCTTCCTCCTACTCAATTGTGCTGAATGTATATTTAGTTGACCTTACATACTCTTCACCTTTTTTAAGGGTCATTGTAGGAAATTGCTCATGGTGGATCGCATCTGGTGGTCCTTGTGTTTCAAGACAAATACCCAAGTGTTTACGTGATTGAACACCGTATACCTGTGTGTTTTCTTGAAGCATATTTCCTGAGTAAACGACAACAGATGGCTCGTCTGTTTCAATAATCAGTTTACGGCCACTCATAGGTTCAGTTAAGACGATCTCTTGTTGATTATTGTGACTCAACATGAACGGATGATCATAACCATTTCCTACTAAGATATTTTGGTGGTCGCTCGAGTTGACACCATCCAAAATTTTTCTACCTTTTCGGAAGTCAAACGGTGTATCATCTACATCTAGAATTTGGCCCGTTGGAATTAGATCATCACCAAGCTCTATAAATGCATTACTCTTTAATTGAAGCTCATGATGTAACACATCATCCTTCAAATCACCGCTTAAATTAAAATAAGAATGATTCGTGACATTTACTAGTGTATCCTCATCACTAGTACCATGATATGTAATGATTAGTTCATTTTCGTTTGTTAATTGGTAAGTTACTTTCATCTCCAAATTTCCAGGATAGCCTTCTTCACCATCAGGACTAGTCCTTGAAAATTGAACCGTTAACTCTTCGTCTTTCACTTTAGCATCCCAGAGAACCTTGTCAAAGCCATGGATTCCACCATGAAGATGGTTTTCGCCATCATTCTTGGCAAGAGTATAGATTTTCCCGTTCAGGTCAAATTCTCCCTTGCCAATTCTTCCTGCCACACGTCCACAAATAGCTCCAAAGAATGGTGAATGTTCAATATAATCCTCTAGTTTGTCAAATCCTAAAACAACGTTTTCGAAGCTACCTTTGTTATCAGGTACGATAATTTTGGTAATGATACATCCGTAATTCAAAACCGATACTATCATACCTTGATTGTTAGTTAATGTGTATAAGGTCACTTCTTGATTATTAATAAAACCGAATGGTGCTCTTGTTACATTCATGTACGTTCACCTTTCCTTTTAAAGAGGGACTCAAATATATCTGGCATTAACTTATCTAATATATTTGAGTCACCTATTATTTTACTTTATTTTTTTGCTAAGCGAATTACATTCCATGACGCTTTTGTTAATAAAGTTTCAATTACACCATTGTTTATTGATGAAACTCCTTTGTTGTGAGGAGCAACCCTCTCATCACCTAGACTATTTACCGCTTTTAAGTTTTCATTCTCCATAACAATGTGTTCAACAATTTGGTACCCTTCAAAACTTCTAACATCACACGATAAATCTAGACTTTCTTCAAGGTGACGGTTAAGAGCAAAAATTGTTAGCTCTTCTTTTTCTTCGTTAAATACGATCGCCGTATCTAAATATGGTACATCTGTAAAGTCCTTTGTATCATAGACTGGTGAAGATACCACTGGTTTTAAAGAAACTCCTCGCCCATAAGTTGAAACATGTTGGTATGGATAGAAGATGGTTTGCTTCCATGCTTTTCCGCCATTTTCAGTCATGATCGGTGCAATTACATTGACAAGTTGCGCCATACAAGCAATCTTCACGCGATCCGAATGACGTAATAACGTCATTAACATTGAGCCTACTAATAAAGCATCCTCAAAGTTATAGTTGTCTTCTAATTGTGGCGGAGCAATTGACCATGGTTCAATCTTCGCATCAGCATCATTGGAATGGAACCAAACATTCCACTCATCGAAGCTTAGGTTCATTGTTTTCTTGCTACGTTTTTTTGCTTTGATGAAATCACATGTTGAGATTACCGTTTTAATAAATTGTTCCATCTCTAAACCATTAGCCAAGAAGTTGGCCGAATCGTTATCGCGATTACCGAAATATTGATGAAGTGAAATATAGTCGGCAACATCATACGTATGCTCAAGAGTTGTCGCTTCCCATTGTGGGAATGTTGGCATCCCTGACCCTGAACTTCCACAAGCAACCAAGTCAATAGAAGGATCCACTTGCTTCATTGCTTTTCCAGTTTCCGCCGCTAACTTCCCATACTCCTCTGCGGTCTTTTGACCGATTTGCCACGGACCATCCATTTCATTTCCTAAGCACCAAGTTTTAATTTTATGTGGAGCTTCATACCCATGGCTTCGACGAAGATCACTCCAATAGGTACCACTAGGATGATTACAATACTCAATAAAGTTTCTTGCTTCATCTATTCCTCGAGTCCCTAAGTTAACTGCCATCATCACTTCTGCATTTACTCGTTTCGTCCAATCCATAAACTCATTGGTTCCAATTTCATTTGTTTCGATTGTTCGCCAAGCTAATTCCAGTCTGCGTGGACGTTGCTCTCTTGGACCAACACCATCTTCCCAGTTATAAGCTGAAACCATATTTCCACCAGGGTACCTGAGAATAGGAACCTGTAATTCTTTTACGAGACTAATAACATCTTTGCGAAAGCCTAGTTCATCAGCTTCAGGATGGCCCGGTTCATAAATCCCTCCATATACAGCTCTTCCTAAGTGTTCAATAAAGGAACCATAAATTCTATCATCGATCGTTGCAATTCTAAATTCTTTATCTATCACCATTTTTGCTTTTTTTATGTTTGTCAAAACAACTCATCTCCTTAGTCTATATTTACCTGAAAATACTCTTTCGCATTGTTAAAACATATATCTTGGACTATTTGTCCTAAATGCTTATAGTCTTCTGGTGCCTCTCCTTTTTCTACCCAATCTCCTATTAGCTGACAGAGTAGTCTCCGGAAATACTCATGCCTTGTATAAGATAAGAAGCTTCTTGAATCGGTTAGCATTCCGATAAACGTGCTAAGTAAACCGAGATTAGAAAGGTCTGTCATCTGGCGGAGCATGCCATCTTTTTGATCGTTAAACCACCAACCTGATCCAAATTGAACTTTCCCTTTTACCTCTGACTGAAAGTTACCACAAGCAGTGGCAATGACATAATTGTGGACTGGGTTTAATGAATAAACAATTGTTTTCGGTAGCTCGTTCGATTTATCTAATTCATTTAAGAAACCATTTAATTGTCTAGCTAAAGAAAAATCATGAATTGAATCAAATCCTGTGTTCGCACCTAGTAACGAATGCATTCTAGAACTGTTATCCCTAATTGCTCCTACATGCAGTTGCATCGCCCATCCTAATGTGTGATAGAGTCTACCTAAGAATAATAAAATATGGGTTTTGTATTTCATTTCCTCTTGTAGTGTCACTGTTTCACCAAGTCTTGCTTGTAAGAAAATCTTTGAAGCGTCCTCAAAGGTACATTCTTCAAAAGGAAATGTTTCTAGTCCATGATCAGAAATTCTGCAGCCTACTTCGTGAAAATAGTGAGCACGACTATCCAATGTAGCAAGCAAATCCTCATACGTTTTAATCGGTATTTCACTAACATCAGATAACGTATCAATATAGTCGTTAAAGCTAGACTTTGTAAGTTCAACGGCTTGATCCGGTCGGAAGGTTGGAATAACTTTTGTATTAAACTCCGGGATTCCTCTCAGTTGTTTGTGATAATGTAAATCATCAACGGGATCGTCTGTCGTACCAACGACTTTTACATTTGATTTCTCAATTAACTTTTGAGTAGTAAAATCAGCTGCTTGTAACTGTTTATTACAATGGATCCAGATCTCTTCACTTGTTTCTTCATTAAGCAATATGTCTGTATTGAAATATCTTTGAAGTTCTAAATGGCTCCAATGAAATAACGGGTTTCCTATTGTATAAGGAACTGTTTTCGACCATGCCTGAAATTTTTCGAAATCAGTTTTCTCCCCAGTGATGAACTCTTCAGAAATACCTAAACTTCTCATAGCTCGCCATTTATAATGATCACCATGTAGCCATATTTCTGCTAAGTTACTAAACGACTTATTTTCAGCAATCTCCTTTGGGCTTAAGTGACAGTGGTAATCATAGATAGGCATGTCTTTTGCGTAGTCATGGTATAAAATTTTTGCAGCTTTATTATGTAATAGAAAATCCTCAGTAATAAAAGGTGTCATAACATCCTCCTTAGTAGAGGCAATTCATAGAAGGAATTGCCTCATAATGACTTACTTATTACCTCTAGCCAATCTCACTTCATTTACAAATTGCTGTGCTCGTTCTGTTAGCTTTGCACAATATTCTTCATCAATAGTTTCTTTCGTATTAACAAGAGTACTACCAACTCCCGCAGCAACTGCACCTGCTTTTATATAAGATCCTACGTTTGTTAGGTCGATACCACCTGTTGGCATCATCGGAATGTGTGGTAGTGGTCCGCGCACATCTTTAAAGTAACCTGGCCCCATGATATTAGCTGGAAAAACCTTAATGATATCTGCGCCATGCTCGTAGGCAGTAAGAATTTCTGTTGGTGTCAATGCACCTGGTACACTTAACACGCCATATCGTTTCGTCATTTTAATTGTCTCTACATTAACAACCGGCGAAAACACAAACCTAGCCCCTGCCATTATTGCCGCTCGAGCCGTCTCAGGATCTAATACAGTGCCAACACCAACAATTGCTTCATCCTTTAACTCATCAGCGACCATTTCAACCAATGAAAGGATCTTTGGAGTTTCAACAGTTAATTCTAATGCCGTTACTCCACCTTTACTTAAAGCTTTTGCAATTGGAATGATATTGTCTTTGTTAGCCCCTCGAATAACCGCAACAATACCACTGTCTTTAATTTGTTTAATTAAATTCATATATCCTCCTTGACCTACTATCTACTAATATCTTCCCCAGTAGGTTCACACATAAATTGTCGTAACTCTTCTCGATCAGGTAACCCCTCAAAATCTCCGACTACTTGTGTCGCAAGAGCACCGACTGCATTTGCTCTCTTTACTACTTCTTCTAATGGCAGCTCATCTAAAAGACCAGAAATCACACCTGCTGCAAAGCCATCTCCTGCACCAACAGGATCGATAACTGTCTTTACTTTAAAGCCTGGGACAAATTGCATTTCGTCTTTTGTAAAATAGTACGCACCTTTTGCACCTGTCTTTAAAATGACTACTTGAGCCCCTTGGTCTAAAAATAATTGTCCTAATGTTTCTGGATCCGTTTCCCCGAACATGAATGTTCCCTCATCAACACCTGGAAGAATGATGTCTGCTAAAGCAGCTATTTCGAGCAATACCTTTCTTGCTTGTTCTTCAGACCATAATTTTTTTCGGAGATTAGGGTCAAAGACTATCTTTAATCCGTTTGCTTTTGCTATTTCGATCACACGAATAATCGTCTCGTAACAACTCTCACTTAACGCAGGAGTAATGCCTGTAATGTGTAGATATTTTGCTTTCGCAATATAGGCTTCGTTTAGGTCACTTGGGGACATCGTACTTGCAGCTGAGCCTTTTCGATAATATTGGACGCGAACGTTATCGCCGCTTCGAACTTCCTTAAAATACAGTCCAGTTTGAGCTGTTTTTTCAAGCTTTACCTCGCTAACATCTACACCTTCACCACGGACGAATGAGAGAAGTGACTTCCCGAATTCATCGTCTCCTACTTTACTAATCCAACCTACCTGGTGACCTAACCTTGTTAATCCGAAAGCTACATTCGTTTCTGCTCCACCAAACTTTCGTGAATAAGAATGTGCATATCTCATTAACGGAGAGGACTCAGGTGTTAGCACTACCATCGTTTCGCCAATCGTCACAACATCCATATTTATGTCTCCTTACACACCAGAGTAAGCCATGAACCCACCGTCAACAGGAACCGAAATACCAGTGACAAAGCCTGAAAGGTTTTCATCAGCTAACCAAAGTAAAGTACCAAACAGGTCTTCAGGTGAACCAAAACGTCTCATTGGAGTATGTGAAATAATTTTTTCCGACCTTGGCGTAAGACTGCCATCTTCATTTTGCAATAATTTTCTGTTTTGCTCTGTTAAGAAAAATCCAGGTGCAATGGCATTTACACGTACTCCAACTGGTGCCATATGAACAGCTAACCATTGCGTAAAGTTATCAATACCGGCTTTTGCAGCACTATATGCAGGTACTTTTGTCATCGGACAAGGCGCACTCATCGATGAAATATTGATTACAATTGCACCTTTTCGATTGAGCATTTTTTTCGTGAAAATTTGTGTCGGAATTACCGTGCCAATAATATTTAAATTAAATACATGGTTGAAACCTTCAAAGCTAAGGTCAAAAAAGCTTTTAACCGCAGGATTTTCGATATCTTCTATTGCTAATGTTTCGTTTGTTGTAGAACCATCAGGGTGGTTTCCACCAGCTCCATTTATTAGGATGTCGCAAGCTCCAAATTCTGATGCTACAATTTCTTCTGCTTGTCTTACACTCTCGATATCAACAACATTACAAGCAATGGCGATTGCCTCGCCACCCGCTTCTCTAATTTCTGCAGCTACCTTTTCTCCTTTTTCCACAGTGCGGTTCAGGATCGCTACCTTGACGCCATGTCTAGCAAGTTCTTTTGCCATGGCTCCACAAAGTACGCCACCTCCACCAGTAATAACCGCTACTTTTCCTTGTAAGTTACTATTTATTGTGATCATTATTTCGTCTCCTGTTCCTTCATTCTCGTTAAGCTATCCCAGATTCCCCACATATACATGATCCCTAAGCCACGATCATACAATCCGTATCCTGGGCGACATTTTTCATCCCAAATATGTCTGCCGTGGTCTGGTCTTGCATAGCCTGTATATCCTACTTCATGGTAGGCTTTTACAATTTCAAGGATATCGACTGTTCCATCTTGACTACGATGTGAAGTTTCAATAAAATCACCGTTTTCAAACACTTTTACATTTCTAATATGAGCAAACGGGATGCGATCAGCAAATTCGTGTACCATGTCGGCAACGTTGTTTTCTGGATTGGCACCTAACGAACCACTACATAAAGTTAGACCGTTGGATGGACTGTCTACGAGCTGAAGCAATCTTCTTAAATTCTCCTTGCAAGTCATAATTCTCGGTAAACCGAAGATTGGCCATGGTGGATCATCCGGATGGATCGCCATTTTAATATCATTTTCCTCAGCAACTGGAATGATCTCTTCTAAGAAATATTTCAGATTATCCCAAAGATTTTCTTCAGATACATGTTTATAGGCTTCAAATAAACCTGATAAATGCTTTAGACGTTCTGGCTCCCAACCTGGCATTGTAAAATCAGGATTGTCTGAAATCATTTCTACTAATTTCAGTGGGTCCATGTCATCAACGATAGCTTTTTCGTAAAATAATGCTGTAGATCCATCCTCTAACTCTTTAAAAAGATCAGTTCTCGTCCAATCAAAGACAGGCATAAAGTTGTAGCAGATAACCTTTACTCCTACTTCTCCTAACTTTTTAATTGTCTTTTTGAAGTTTTCAATATACTCATCTCTGGTAGGCAGACCTAGTTTAATATCTTCATGAATGTTGACACTTTCCACAACATCAATGTTTAAACCGGCTGCTTCTGCTTGCTTTTTCACTTCTAAAATTCGATCCATTGGCCACTCTACTCCAGCGGCTAAATCATGTAGAGACCAGACAATCCCTTCAACACCTGGGATATGTTTGATATGCTTTAAACTTACCGTATCATTTCCTTCACCAAACCAGCGAAACGTCATTTTCATCCAAGACACCTCCAAAAATAGTAAAAAAGAAAACTTGGCTATTCACCAAGTTTTCTCGTTATGGCGTAAGCCCCATTATGTTAATAAATTGTGCGGTTTAACTCGTCCGCAATCCCTGATTTACGATAGAAGTACGTATTAATAATGTCACGCCATTCCTTAGAATGCTCCGCTTGTTCTTCTTGTCTTGCTAGAACATGACGAAATCTTACATCATCCACTTTTCCTTCTAATGCTAACCAGCGATTTTTTAATTCTTCAGCTTCTTCAACACCTTCAAAATGAGTGTTATAAATATGTTGAATTACGGACACACCTGATTTTAATTGATGTGTATAGGGAACGTGATGGAAGAACAATAACAACTCATCTGGGCAAGTTTCAATTGACTCGTAAAAACTCGTATTTTCAGGGAAGTATTGCCCTGTATAGCCTGTTCCTGTTGCGACTGTACGATCAACACCAATCCCTTGTAAGTCCGCAAAGTGATACGTACCCCATCTGTCATACTCATAACCATCAACGTTTGGACCGTAATGATGATTTGGATTTACCATCCAACCTACTCCAAGTGGCGATGTATATTTTTCATAAATGCTCCATGATTTTAGAAGCATCTCAGTAACAGTTTCAACAACCTGAGGATCGACTCCAAACGTTGCTTTTACCCACTCATTCGTAATTTCCTCTGTAGATAAATCTGGGTTCCAGATTAAACGGCCATAACCGTAAAGATTAGCTTGTGCTAATGTATGTCCAGTCCAGTTCATATCGTTACCTACATTGACAACAGCTGTAATTCCTGAGTACTTATACTCGTACATACTGCCATCAACGACAGACTTTACTGGTGACCCTTCACCTTTTGCATACGTTTCAAAATCAAGAATTTCCTTCCACTGTGGAATCAGGTAACATAAATGTCTTTGCTGACCTGTGTATTCTTGAGTGATCTGGAATTCTAGTATTTGATTGGTACTTGGCATTGCGCCAAATAACGGTGATACGCCTTCACGTACTTGGAAGTCCATTGGACCGTTTTTAATTTGTAAAAGGACATTGTCTTTAAACTGTCCATCTAACGGTTTAAAATGATCATAAGCTGCTCTCGCTCTATCAATCGAACGGTCGCGCCAATCTTGTAAGCAATTGTAGACAAAGCATCTCCAAAGCACAATACCATCAAATGGTTCTAATGCTTCTGCCAACATATTTGATCCATCTGCATGATTCCTGCCATAGGTGAACGGACCAGGGCGATGTTCCGAGTCAGCTTTTACGACAACTCCACCGAAATCAGGAATATAGCTATAAATCTCTTTTGCTTTTTCTTTCCACCAATGACGAACATTCTCATCAAGTGGATCAGCTGTTCCTAATCCGCCTAATTGAATTGTACTAGCATAGTTAACGCTCAAAAATAGTTTAATTCCGTAAGCACGGAATATATCTGCTACTCTTGCTACGTCAGGTAGGAACTCTTCAGTTATCAGGTTTGTTTCTACCTCATGAACATTTACGTTATTAATTGTTGTCCCATTAATTCCAATCGAAGCTAATAATCTTGCATAGTCTTTAATTCTTGAGAAATCCTCCACAAATCGATTATCTTCAAAAAAGATAGACTTACCAGCATAGCCACGTTCAATGCTCCCGTCCATATTGTCCCAATGATTTAGCATCCGTAACTGGTTTTTTGGATTTTCTACAATTTCGATATCTACTAAACTCACTTCAGTTTGCACTAATCTTAGTAAGTGGAAAACACCGTATAAGACACCTTTATCTGTTTTCCCATAAACCAATACTGAGTGAGTTTCTTTATCTGTCTTAAGTATATAACCTTCTTCATTTAGCTGTGAAGAATGGTCACCTACCAATGTAGTAACTAGATCAATTTTAGTGTTTTGAGTAGCAAGAATTATATTTGATGCTTGGCCAGCTTGATCTGAACATTCCAAGCTAGTATCTAAAATTGCCTGAATACCTTTAACCAACTCTTCTTTTGCTGTCCCTAAAATTTCACTTTCTTCAGACATGACAAGTCTCTTGAAGAAAGTTCTATATTCCGCTTCTAAATTAGCATTTGTAAGTTTACTAAAACGTAACCAACCTTCATATCCTGTGTTTTCTTTAAGGGCGTTCATAGGATACCTCCAACATTCGTTTCGAAACTACTTTGAGAATGAAACGATTTATTTTATATCAGTAATTTTCCAAAAAGAATTCTTTGGTTCACCTTTTTCGTCTAAGACGAATGGCCAATTTTTTCTTCCTACTACCGGGAAATTACTTAACCACGTATAGCGATCGTTTGCTCCCCAGAATGTTACGTTCGTTATGACATCACGGTATTCTCTAAATAGTTGGAAGAATTGATCATAGCGCGTAGCTTGCAATTCTAACATTTCTTCCGTTGGTGCTGTTAAGTCAGCACGTTGGTCATCCCATTTAAATACCGATACATCCATTTCCGTTATTTGTAACTGTAAACCTAACGACGCATAGCGTTCGATGGCTGCACGGATATCATCCAAATTAGGTTCAAATATATTCCAATGAGCTTGCAAGCCAATCCCGTGGATCGGAACATCTTTTTCTAGTAAAGATTTTGCAAGGCGATAAATTCGTTCACGTTTCTCAGGATTTGATTCATTATAATCATTGTAAAATAGGGCTGCATTAGGGTCTGCTTGATGAGCAAATTCAAACGCTTTAGCTATAAAGTCTTCACCAATGATATCTAACCACTTAGACGGCCGTAAATATTCTGCATTATCATCTGAGATCGCTTCATTGACTACATCCCAGCTATAGAAACGCCCTTTATATCGTCCCATAACTGTTGAAATATGCGTTTCCATTCTCTTCAATAACGTTTCGCGATCTACTTGTGAGCCATCTTTATTTGTAAACACCCAATCTGACGTTTGGTTGTGCCAGACTAGGGTATGACCACGTAATTTCATTTCATTTGCATCAGCAAAAGCAACTAACTTATCAGCATTATCAAAAGTAAAGTTACCTTCCTGTGGTTGAAGGAGTCCGAATTTCATTTCATTTTCTGCAGTTAAACTATTAAAGTGTTTTATTAAACTTTTTTCCTCAGAAGTTAATGTATAAGTATTTACCGCTGCACCAATTGAAAAATAATCTTTATACACTTCATGAAGTGCAGGTATGTTTTTTTGTTCCATGTTTACCTCCCATTTCTACATAAAGTTTCACCCGTCTACGAGTATGGTAAGCAGACGGGTGATATTTATGATTCTTGTTCTTTTAAGATGCTAGAGATAGATAGATTCCTTTTTTAAAACAAATTAGAAATCTCTTCTTGTACACCTATCAATATAGTGATATACTTTTTACAGTTATACATAAAGTTTTTAGGATTGACAAAGCTAGGGCGATTATTATCCTTTTACTCCACCTAAAGTTAAACCTTTAACAAAGTATTTTTGTAAGAATGGGTACACACAAATAATAGGAATACTTACAATCATCGTCATCGCTGCGCGAATAGATGTTGGTGTCACTGTGTTTGCACTTACATTACCCGCATTGGCAAAGGCGTCTGCGGCCGTCCTGGAAGAAGTATTGGCACTTGACGTTTGTAAGATTTTCATTAGTTCGTATTGAAGGGTGCTTAATTCTGGTTTTGATGAGTTATATAGGAACACGTCAAACCAAGAATTCCACTGACCTACAGCAACGAATAAAGAAATTGTTGCAATTACTGGTAAACTTAATGGCAATGCGATTTTGAAGAACATTGTAAACTCGCCCGCACCATCAATCTTCGCTGATTCAAAGATTGTATCAGGTAAACCTTCAATAAATGAACGAACAACAATTAAGTTAAATACCCCGATAATCCCAGGAATGATATAGATCCAGAACGTTCCGATCAATGAAAGTTCTCTCATTAATAAATACGTTGGAATTAAACCACCACTGAAATACATAGTTAATACGAAAGCGATTGTTACAAATTTACGTAGTACAAAGTACTGACGACTAATTGTGTAAGCAACCATCGCTGTACAAAAAACTGAGATTGCAGTTCCAACTACTGTTCTTAAAACTGAAATGAGCCCTGCATGTAATAATTGAGATTCACCAAATACATGTTGATAGCTATAAAACGTAAATTCTCTCGGCCAAAGGTATATTCCTCCTCTGATTGAGTCTGTAGCGTCATTCAGTGATACTGCTAACGTATTTAACATTGGGTATAACATTACAATACATAATAAGATTAAAAATACCGTATTCACTGAGTCAAAGATGATATCATCTATAGAACGTTTACGACCTGTTAATTTAGGTAAAAATTTCATGATGCCCCTCCTCTTCTAGAATAGTCTCGCTTGTCCTAGTTTCTTAGCAATATGATTTGCTGAGAATAAGAAAATAAAGCTGACTACAGTTTTAAAGATACCTGCTGCTGTTGCTAAAGAGAAATTCCCCATGGAAATACCGTATCTTAATACGAAAATATCTAAGTTTTCAGCATAATCCATATTCATTGGGTTCATTAACAAGTATTGTGCTTCAAACCCTGAATCTAAGATATAACCCATGTTCATAATTAAAAGAATAATAATTACTGGTTTCATAGCTGGTAGAGTAATATACCAGATTTTTTGGATCCTAGTTGCTCCATCAATTTCAGCTGCTTCGTACTGCTCAGTATCAATCATAGCAATTGCCGCTAGATAAATAATTGAGTTCCAACCAACGTTTTTCCATACATCTGAAGCACCAATAATACCCCAGAAATATTCTCCTACTCCTAACCATAAAATAGGCTCTTTTAAAATTCCTAAGTTTACTAGTAAAATGTTAACAATTCCGTTTTCCATAGATAGTGAGTAAGATACGATACTTGCTGCTACTACCCATGATAAGAAGTGTGGCATGTAACTAATTGTTTGTACAACACGTTTGAACGTCAAATTCTTTAATTCATTTAATAGAATAGCCAATCCAATCGCTGTTACAAATCCTAGCACTAAGTTGATAAAACTCATCGCAATTGTGTTTCGCATTACTTCTAAAAATCTCGGATTTGAAAATAAAAATTCAAAGTGCTTAAATCCAACATACGTTTGTTCTAATATTGGTCTAGCTGGTTTAAAATCTTGAAACGCCATTGTCCAACCGTATAGCGGTACATATCTAAAGATAAATAACCAGATTAAAAACGGAAGACTCATGAGTAATAATGCTCTTTGTTCTTTACATTTGTACAAGAATAACTTAAAGCCTTTTGGTCTTTCTTTTGGCTTTAACGGACTTTGTCCGATTGATGGTTGTGGTGATGTTTGTAATGACAATGGTACTCCCTCCTTGTTGTACATCGTTGAATGGTTTAGTAAAACTAAGGCTTGCCGCCCTTTTAGTGCAAGCCTTAATTTTACTAAGAGTTGGATTTTCACATTCCACAAGGAACATTTGTTCCAAATGGGAAAAAGTGAAGCTGTGACAATCCAAGTATTCGGTTTGTCACAGCCTCGACCTTTACAGCCAGAATGTAAAGATTACCATTCTCCTCTAATTCTTTGCTTTACAACCTCAGTATAGAAGTTCTCATAAGATGCTACATCTAATTTTCTATAATTTGTTTGGAACTCATTCCATTGAGCTTCAAACTCAGCTTCATTAGCTGCAAGTACGATTCTTGGGTAGTATCTTCTTACTAACTCATCTGCTTGTTGGTTAAAGATTTGTTGAGGAGAACCTTGCTCCATGTTTGCACTCCAAACTGGGTACCAAGGACGATCGTCTGGATCAGAGAATAATTGAGCGAATGTTTCAATTCCATAAGCATTTAAATATTCTTTATCACCTTCTGTGTAAGAAGCTAGAGCAACTTCTGGTTGTCTACGCGGTTCAACAGCATTACCGTCAGAGAATGAACCGTTGATACGAGGCCAGCTCCACTCGAAGTAAGTCATACCTAATGCATCTCTCTCTTCTTGTTTTTGCGTTAAAGCAATTTGTTCTTCTGTACGGTAGAAACGACCGTTTGCATCTACTGAGTAATGTTCGCCTTCAAAGCCCCACATTACTAACTTTTGCGTTTCTTCTTTAACTAACTCATTCCAGAATTGGATGATACGCTCTGGATTTTTAGCATTAACTGTAATCCCTACTCCACGGTTGTTTGTAAACGCTGGTGGATCTAAATATTGGTCTTTAATATTTTCATCAAATACGATTGGTAATGCCATGAACTCACGATCAGGATTTCCAGCAGTTCTTAACGCGTCACGAGCTTGACCCCATTGCCAGCCGTAATCGAAGAAACCAAGTACACGTCCTGAAGTTAATTTTGCTAAATACTCATCATAGTTAGCAACGAACATTTCTCTGTCTAACATACCTTTTGCATTTACTTCATTTAACTTTTGTAAATAACGTTTTGCATAATCAGAGTCAGCATAAACACTTGCTACGTTAGTATTCATGTCGATCATTACGCCACCGTCGTTTGGATAACCAGCTAAATGGTTAGGTACGTTAGAGAAAGCGAAAAATCTCCAGTCATACGTTAAACCTGTGAAAGGAATTGCATTCATACCGTCAATTTGCGGATTAGCTTTTGCATAACTTTCGATTAACTCAAAGTATTGATCTAAAGTTTTGATTTCCGGGAAACCAGCGTCTTTAAGAATTCCACGTTGGATCCAGAAAGCACCTTGGTCAATGTTTGGATTTGGAATATATTCGTTAACAGTTGCACCAAATGGAATATAGTAGATGTTTCCGTCTGGTTGTGTCATGTGTTGAATATAGTCTCCATAAGCTGCCATAAGATCAGGAGCGTGCTCTTCTAGTAAAGCATTAAGCGGAATTAAAGCACCTGCATCTAATAATGTATCGATTGCAGCATCTGGAACAATTACGTCAGGATAATCGCCACTAGCGACCATAACCCCAATACGAGTGTTCATGTCACCAACAAGATGTTCTACTTTAAAATTAACCCCTGTTTTTTCTTCAAGGATTTTACCAATTCTTGTTGTGTTTGTATCAATGTCTTTTAGTGATGTAGCTGCATTGAAATACGAATAAGTTACTGGTGTTGTATCAATTGTAGCTGTTTCACCATCTGTAGTTGTTTCTGTGTTTGTGTTAGTTTCTTTGTTGTTTGTTGCTTCTTCTTTATTCGAACAAGCAGCAAAGATTAGGACAAATGACAACATTAATAATAACAAATAACTTCTTTTTAACATTTTGCAACCCCTCTCTTTTTTAGGTGCTCACTTCTTGTAAGCACTTTCATTATAGCGCTTTCAACGCACCAACATGACCCACTAAACTATAGTTTAAACCCTGAAAAATTTAGTTCATTTGTTCTGCTATTTTTGACCTAAAAAGGAAAAGGCTAACTCTCATTCACTAAAGAACTAGCCTCACAATTTTATTATTACTTTTCACTTTTTAACTTAATTATAATTGTCGTTCCTACATTGGGTTCACTATCAATAGTAAAATCAAAGCTATCTTTGTAATAAAGCTTTAAGCGATAGTAAACATTTTTAATTCCAACACTCTCACCCATACTATTTTCATTCTTTAATCCATTAATTAGTTGCTGTAACTTCTCTTTTGTCATACCAGCCCCATTGTCTCGAAGAGTATAGACAATGTCGCCTTCGATCAATTCGATTTTCACATGAATTTTCCCCTTGTCTTTAACGGCTTCAATCCCATGAATACTCGCATTTTCGACAAAAGGTAAGAAGGCTAGATTTGGTATAATACAATCATAAGCATCATCATCAACTTCAATTTCGTATTCCAACTTATCTCCAAAGCGATACTTTTGAATTTCTAAGAAGCATATCATTAACTTCATTTCCTCACGAACAGTTACCCATTCTTTCCCCCATGTTAGGGAATTCCTGAATATCTTGGCCATGTTTTGAATAATCTTCGCTGTCTCTTTCTCATCTTTCATAAGACTGCGCATCCTAATCGTTTCTAAAGCATTAAATAAAAAGTGTGGATTTATTTGACTTTGCAAGGCACTAAGTTGCGCTTGTTTTTCTTTTAGTTCTAAATCTTTCTTTTCAATCTTGGCTACATACACTTCATTTATTAGTTTATTTATCGTCCTTGACATTCTGTTGAATTCTTTTGTTAGTTCACCGATCTCATCCAAATCGTCTGAAGCCTTAATGATGGCAAAATCCTGATTTTTCATTTTCCTCATATGTCTAAGAACACGTGATAAACGAACATGCAGGGATCTTGAAATAAGGATAATAATTAGTGTAGGAACAATAAATGTAATACTTGCTAAAAGAAAGATAAAACGTCTCGAATTATACAGTTCTTGCAGGATTTCCTGTTGAGTAATCGTCCCAACAACTTTCCAGCCTTTAAAATAATTAGTTTGTAATAATTTTTCCTCTAAGAATATCGTGTCATTTGAAAATGACAGAGTATCCAAATTTACTATACTAGTCCTCCAGTCGATACTCATATCGTTAGAGAACTCAATGTCACCATGTTCATTTAATAAATAAATATTACCTGGAAACGAGATGTTTTCGAAGATCCTTTTAACAGTCAATTGATTAATATCAATTTTAATAATCTTCTGCATGTCCCTTTTCGTTATATAATAATCCAATTCACTGAACACACTAAATAAGTGACTTTCTACAGTGGGATTTGGTCTCATCACAACTGGGTACTTTGAATTGCTAACGCGATTGTACCAGGTTGTCTCTTTCGTTTGTTCTGATATAGGACGAACTCCTCCTGCAAAGATTACTGTAGGATTATCTGTGTAGAAGGTAATCGACTGGATTGAATAATAAAGCGGACTAAATCGATTATAATTTCTAAGGTAGACGTCATAAGCGTCAATATATTCAATAGTAGTCCCATATTCTTTTTCAAAGAAATCATAAACAGTTGAGTCTGTATAAAATCTCGTAGCAACCCCTACAGCCTGATCAATTGTCGTGATAAATTCACTTGTTACCTGATCTAGGACTAATTGAACATCGTGCATTTTTTGATTTTTTATATTGGTCATAGTCACTTGATAAAATGCAATATTGGTAAGCACTATTGGTAGGAAAACGCATGAGATATACAGGATTAACAGTTTATTTCTTAATTTAATATTGTTTAATCTGTATTTAGTTGAAAACATTTTTTATTCCTACTCTACATTATTTTTTAACAGTTGATTTCGGTATTCTGTAGGCGTTAATTTATTTATCTTTTCGAACTGAGTAACAAAGTAATCAGTACTACCGAATCCTACTTTGTCCGCTACTTCGTAGACACGCATATCCGTTTGCCTAAGCAACTTTTTTGCTTCATCAATTCTTATCTTTAGTAAAAATTCCTTAAAGTACACACCAAAAGTTTTCTTAAATAATTGTCCCATATACACAGGATTCATATAAAATTTATTGGCAATGCTTTTCAGGCTAATATTTTGGTGATAATTATTTTCAATGTACGACTTAATCTTGTGAATATCGCCTTTCATATTCTCTTTTCTCAAAGATTGAATGATTGTTGAACCTTCAATGATAAAAGAGTAAAGCCTTTGTTTTAGCTCATGTAGTGTTAAATTATCATCTTCCCAATCAAGCATTGCTTTTAGTGTACTAAAACTATCTTTGTCACCATCCATGTCGTTCACGGTTTGAATGATTCCATGAACACAGCGATCGATCGAAGTCTTTACTGATTTAGGAGTGAAAATCTTGGTTTGAAATTCAAGGAAAATTTGATCAACAGTTTTTTTAATAGCTTCAATATTATTTTCTTCAACCTGCTCCATTAGAGAAATATAAATTTTTGCATCTAATTCATTATATTTCACTTCAATATCTTTAACAGTCTCGTAATTAATCGATTGTTCCTTTGCATTTTCAAGAATATATTTATAATGACGAATTTGATTTGCAGTTTCGTATGATTTCTTAAGTTCGGAGATATTCTTAGCTTTTGCTCCAATACAAACAGTCATTTCTTTGTTAGACTTTTGCTTTAGTATTTTTTTAAACTCACTTGAAAAAACAGCAATATCCCCTTTATATGTCTTCAAGTACGATTCTGGTAGCAAGATCCCTACAGCATAGTCTGGTTGCTGTTGCACTAGCATTTGATTTTTTTGATCAGTTAACTTTAAAATGATTTCTGGGACTTCTGTGACTAACGTTTTTATAGTAGCTTCGTCATCTACATGGGTAAGATTATTTAACTCGACTAAGAGATAATAGTAGGCTTCTTTCTCAAGATTTAGATATCTCGTCCATTCAGCCTCTTCGTTTTCTTCAAAGGTACCTTCTAAAATTTGAGTAATGATTTGTTCAGCTATTACCTTTTGTTGTTTCTCACTTTCAATCTCCTCTAGTTTTAACCTTTGTGAAAGCTTATAAAGCGTTTCTTCGAGTTCGTCTTGATCCACCGGTTTTAGTACAAAATCAAGTACATTATACCTAACTGCCTGCTGCGCATACGAAAAATCATTATATCCACTAATTATAATGAACTTTGTTTCATTCTCAATTTCTCTAACTTTCTTAATCAATGTTAACCCATCAACAACTGGCATTCTGACATCGGTAATAACGAGATCCGGCTTTTCCTCGAGAATTATTTTAAAAGCATCTTCTCCATTGTCAGCCTCCCAGGAAATTTCAAAGCCATACTGCTCCCAATTAATTAAGCTACTTAAACCCTTCCGAACAAATACTTCATCATCAACTAATAACACTCTATTCATTTTATCAACCCTTCTCATTCTTGAAGAAATTCATAAAACAATTTACTAACTACAAGCAACAATTTTTTTAAGCTAGTAAACCTTCTTTATTAATAATTTTCTCTTGTTTTCTTTCCGCTCTAGAGAATGCCATTGAAGCACACCACATGATCGCCGCACCTAGCATACTTGTTCCAAAGAAAGGGATAAGCCCTGGAACTAAGTAAAATAGGTATAAAACTAGCCCTAGACTTAAGATTAGGGTTATTAACGCTAACGGATTTACAAACCCTATTATAAGGGCTACTTTAATATTTTGAAGTAATTTCAAATCATAATGAACAAATACTGGTAATACAAATAGCACTGAAATTCCATATAAAATAGTGGCAATAATTAAACCAATCATTAAAATAAGGTGCATAAGTCCATCTAATGTTCCCAAGAACAAAAAGTTAAAATAAAGCATATAGCCAAAACCAGCATAAATTAGTCCCAATACATTACTCCTAATAAATTCTTTCTTGTAAGTACTAACAAACGTAGAAAAAATCGCCACATCTGGATCTTTCATGAACCATTTTCGAATAACAGCGAACATGGCTGCTGTTGCAGGAATGATCCCAAAAACAATTAGACCAAGCAATGTAGCAAACAGCCACAGTAAATTTACGTAGGCAAATCGCCAGACCCATTCGCATACACGGTAAAACCAACTTGACATAAAACTTACTTGCATTCCATACACCCCTTTATAGTGTTTTATCTAAGTTAAATATTATTAAAGTAATTTTTCTAAAATCTCCAATGCAATTTCCGGATGGTCACTATGACTTACTATTACGGCTAACATTGGCGAAGGTACAACGAGACCTAGATCTTCTAAGAATTTGGAGTCGTTCGTGATTGGTAAAGCGTAAAGATGAACTTGACCGCTCGCATCATCTTCTAAAGTAAACTCCTCAACTAGAGAATTATTAGGCAGGAGCTCATTAAACTGATCTAGTGGAGTTAACCCATAAGGATCTAGTAAAATGTGTCTAAGCGAATAATCGACGACGAAAATGTCTGTCTGTTTGGCCACAATCTCAATCGTTAGTTTTTCGTGAGATGCTGGGTAAAGAACAAGATTAAGATCTAAATTGGCCTCATCAATTGCTGGAGTTGAAATTAGATTTACTATAGACTCTTCATAAGCTTTTGGAATTTCAGAAAGAAACATCACATTAATGTTATTGTTCTTTTCAGGCGTCTTAAAGCCACAGGAAGTGATCAAAAGAAGTACTGATAAGGTAAAAAGCATACGGATAACTTTCTTCATATACATTCTCCTCTTTTCATTTTCATTATTGAAAACGCTTTAATTTTTCGTAACTATCAAATAAAATGAGTATCAATCTTAAATTTTACATCATGTTCCACATCAGTTAAAGTAACAAAACTATACTTTATCCCCTAAAAAATTTAGATCTTAAAGAGGATGTTTTTCTAGTATAACATTTTAATCTTAACATAATTGGATGAATAGTGTTCCTACTTATTTTTCCCAATGGACAACCATAGCTATTGAGTTTCCTCAACTGAAATTTTTTCGATTTTTCTTTATTTTGTCTAGTAGATCCTTTATTTTAGGTCATTCCTCCATAAACAACAGTTTGGTAATGTAGATTTGTAATATGAAAAGGTGGGACATGTGTCGCTGATGAATCAATTACAGATTTCTTACTTTTCGCAAAAATGTAAGCGCTCCCGTAGTTCTTGTTTCCAGGAATGCTTATACATCTGAAAAGCCCACAAATCAGAACTACGAGACTTGCTAGGGAAATTAATCGTAAACATTTAGGAGGAAAATCGATAATGAAAAAATCTGAAGGCGCATTTTATACAGGTGAATACCTCAATTTATTTAAGGAATATGGATATTCTGAGGCTGAAATCGCTTCTAGAGTAGAAGAAACCTGGCAAGAGCTATTCTTCGGCAGCGGGGATATGAAAATCTACTTTGAAGTTGGCGACGATTTAGGCTATATGCTTGATACTGGGAATATTGATGTACGTACAGAAGGAATGTCCTATGGCATGATGATGGCGGTACAGATGGATAACAAAGACGTTTTTGATCGTCTCTGGAAATGGACGTATAAATACATGTATATGACTGAAGGTGAAAACGCAGGATATTTCGCTTGGTCTTGTAGTCCCGATGGTAAGAAAAATTCCTATGGTCCTGCTCCGGACGGGGAAGAATATTTTGCGTTAGCCTTATTCTTCGCCTCTCACCGTTGGGGCGATGGTGAAGCACCATTCAACTACAGTAATCAAGCAAAAGACCTACTTCGTACATGTCTTCATAAAGGTGAAGACGGCGTTGGATATCCGATGTGGAATCCAGAGAACAAGCTAATTAAGTTTATCCCTAACTGTGAATATTCAGATCCATCATACCATTTGCCGCATTTCTATGAATTGTTTAGCTTGTGGGCGTATGAAGAGGATCAATCGTTTTGGAAGGACGCTGCAAAAGCTAGTCGTGAATACTTAAAAATAGCTTGTCATCCTGAAACAGGCCTTGCACCTGAATATGCCCATTATGATGGAACACCGAACGACGAGCGGGGATTTGGTCACTTCTTTAGCGATTCATATCGTGTAGCAGCAAACATTGGACTCGATTATGAATGGTTCCGCGGCGATGAGTGGGAAACCGAGCTAGCAAATAAATTGCAAGCGTTCTTTGCAGACAAAGCCCCTGAGGATTACCGTCGTTATAAAATCAATGGTGAACCGTTTGAAGAAAAGTCACTCCACCCAGTTGGTCTACTTGCAACAAACGCAATGGCATCATTAGCAACTGTTAATGGCCCATACGCAAAAGCGAATGTCGATCTATTCTGGAACACACCGCTCCGCACTGGTGTTAGACGTTACTATGATAATTGTTTATATCTATTTGCTATGCTTGCATTAAGTGGAAATTTTAAGATTTATATGCCAAAATAACCGAAAGTTAAGAGCGTTCATCCTACTGAACGCTCTTTTCCACTTTGTTTTTTGAAATGCAAAGTTCTAGAGTACCTACAAAAGAGTACTATATAGTGTAAGCAACCTACACTATAGGAGGCGGTATTATGTCAGGTTCATTAATGATCATTCTGGCTGTCCTAATTATTTTTGTGGTGACTGCTTTAGCATTAAGAGGCTCTAAAAATCCACCGGAAGATCTGAAGGTAGAAAAAACGTGTAAGAGTTGTATGAACACTATCCCAGAAGGTTATACGAAAGCATTATGCCCCCATTGTTCAAAATTTCTAATGTAGAAACATTTTTTAAACTACAAAGGCTTTTTTCGCAAAGTTTGTTGCTTTCGTAAAAATCCCAAAAGCCGGATTTTTACACAAATTACTAATATTCTACTACTAATTTAGTAAGTACTGCTCTTTTCTTACAAAATTTATTGGCTGATATCTTCATCTTGGGTATTTTTCCGATTATTTTAGGATAAAAAGCCACAATGACTACGAAAAGAGCCTAAACAAAAAATAGCTCTTCCTTAGGAACATCCTAAGTAGGAGCTATCTTTTATTCCTTTATTATTTTGCAAGAAGTTGCTTATACTTAGATACTACATTCTCTACTGTAAAGCCATACTCAACTAGAATTTTCTCCATTGGAGCAGATGCACCGAACTGGTCAATGGCGATAACTCCACCTGCATCACCAACATACTTATGCCAACCAAGTGATGAGCCCATCTCCACTCCAAGACGTGCTTTCAAATGTTTTGGTAAAACACTTTCTTTATATTCCTGTGATTGTTGTTCAAAGCGACTCCAGCTCGGCATGCTTACAACCGAAACCAAGATCCCCTCTTTTTCAAGCTCTTTTTGTGCTTCAACAGCTAAAGGAACCTCAGATCCACTAGCAAGTAACAATCCAGTAGCTTCACCATTTGCTGGTGAAATCACATATGCCCCTTTTCGTACTCCTTCATATGCTGCCTCAACACTTGGCACTACAGTCATTAAGTCTTGACGACTTAATAAAAGAAGTGTCGGCTCATCCGTACTTTCTACAGCAATTTTCCAAGCAGCAACAGCTTCATTGCTATCAGCAGGACGAATGACATTAATTCCAGGCATCGCACGGTAAGAAGCTAACTGTTCTACTGGTTCATGGGTTGGTCCATCTTCACCAACAGCGATACTATCATGTGTAAATACAAATGTTACAGGTAACTTCATTAAAGCCGATAAACGAATGGATGCACGTAAATAATCAGAAAAAACAAAGAACGTAGCTCCAAATGGTTTTACTCCACCATGTAATGCCATCCCGTTAACGATTGCGCCCATTGCAAACTCACGTACACCATACCAAACATTTCTTCCTTGGTAATTTGTCGCACTAAAGTTGGTTTCACCTTTTAATAATGTTTTATTTGAGGAGGCTAGGTCAGCTGAACCACCAAAAACGGATGTCACTCGTTTAGCTAATGCATTTAATGCATCGCCACCCGAAGACCTTGTTGCCACTTTATCTATTCCTGCCTTATAATTAGGGACATCTGCATCCCAATCTACTGGCAATTGACCATTTATCGCTTGTTCTAATCTCTTACCTAGTTCTGGGAACTCCTGCTTATAAGTCTCAAACAATTGACTCCACTGCTTTTCATCCATATCGCCACGAGTTTTCACTTCTTCAAAGTAAGTAGCTACTTCTTCTGGCACATGAAACTCTTCTTCGTATTGCCAACCGTACACTTCTTTTGTTTGCACAATCTCACTAGCTCCTAGTGGCGCGCCGTGAGAAGCTGATTTACCTGACTTATTTGGAGAACCATAACCAATGGTTGTCTTTACTTCAATTAATGTAGGACGATCGTCTGTTTTTGAACTTTCAATTGCCTGATTAATTGCTACTAAGTCATTACCATCTTCTACACGAAGATAGTGCCAACCGTATGCTTTAAATCTTTCTGCAACATTTTCAGAAAATGACATATGCAAATCGCCATCTAATGAAATATCGTTTGAATCGTATAGAACTACCAATTTTCCTAATTTCAAATGCCCTGCAAGTGAAGCAGCTTCAGCAGAGACACCTTCCATTAAATCACCATCTCCACAAATACAATAAGTATAATGATCAACTACATTGAATTGATCTTGATTAAACGTTGCTGCTAAATGACGTTCTGTCATTGCCATTCCAACTGCCATCGCAAAACCTTGACCGAGTGGGCCAGTTGTAGCATCAACACCTGGTGTATGACCAAACTCAGGATGTCCTGGAGTTCTACTTCCCCATTGGCGAAAGTTCTTTAAGTCATCAATGGTTACACCATATCCTGTTAAATGTAAGATGCTATACAATAGCATAGAGCCATGACCTGCAGACAAAACAAAACGGTCACGGTTAAACCAGTTTGGATTACTTGGACTATGCTTCATTTGTTCGCCATACAACGAAAAAGCCATAGGTGCTGCTCCCATTGGCATTCCTGGATGACCAGAGTTTGCTTTTTCAATACTATCAATAGATAATGTTCTAATTGTGTTAATCGCTAGTTGTTGCACAGTTAACTGTTCAGTAGTCAAAAAAAATCACTCCCCATGTTATGTTAGATTAATTGTTTTGCTAATACCCTATTGTTTCTGTATAGAAAAATACCGGATTCCTTTTTTTCTTTTACCCAGTCTATTGTTTCGATAACAAATTTTTGAGCTAGGACACGATCAAGCGCACTCGGATATGGCCCCATACATTGAGCTTCATCAATTTTTATTACTTTAAAATCAAGGGGCTCAAGCGCTGAGAGGTTTTCTCTTATGTGGGTAGGATCAACCTCATGATGCATTAGTAAAAATACATAAGTGTCGCCACGCTCTACCCTTTTTATGATTTGGTTATGAACATCAGTCAATTCAACACTTGAAGTATCTATAACTTGAATTCCATCTACAGCAATCGTAACTTCGTGCAGTAAAGGTCCCGGAGTACTCCCAGGAATTTGGATGCAAAAAACTCTTGTTTCTTTTAGGACCAACGAGCTTGCTGTGTCCTTAATTTGGAGGATTGATTTAACAATGGAATTTAAAGCAGTATCATACCCTAACGTACTATCAGATTCTGGTACATCATTATAGATCGAGGAAGGAATAGAAAGGATCTTTGTTACACCATGTAACAATTTTTGAATATAACGAGCTTCTTCTACAGGCCCAACAACAATAATATGACTAAAGGCCATTTTAGCAATTGCATGGATAAATAAATTAGCTAAATCTCCCTTGTAATGAATACTTTTTAGCTCTGGAAAAGTTTGCTTACTACTATATGATGTAGTTTCACTACTCAACGGCTTAAATACGTATTGTGAGGTGTCAAAATCAAATTCAATTCCTATTAACGATGCTTCACTAGATATATTTTCCGTTAGGCTTTTTAGAAATTGCTTAAGTCCCCCATGATAAGACCCAACATTAATTACACCGACTTCCATTTTTTCACCTCATTTTATCAAAATTTTAGCGCCCACCCTCTTGAAATGAGCGCTACATAACTAAACATTAATTTTTACGAAAGCTCTTTAAACCTTCATTTAATAACTTTGTTTGTTGATAAACCTCTTTATATAATTTAAACAGCGTTTTGTACTTTTCAACATTTTCAGGAATTGGTTCATATACCTTGTCCTCCGCAGTAAATACATTTGCACATTCTTGTAAAGACGTAAACCAACCTGAACCGTAAGCCGCTAACATAGAAGCCCCAACAGCTGGTCCTTGTTCGCTTGATAATTTTACAATCTTAGCATTAAAAACATCTGCTTGGATTTGTAGCCAAGTCTCATTTTTTGCACCACCACCGATTGAAATGATCGTATCAATCGTTTTACCACTTTCTCTGAAGATCTCGATTGACTCATTTAAAGAAAAGGTAATACCTTCAATAACAGAACGAGCAAAATCAATTCGTTCATGAGATCCATCCATACCGATAAAGCTAGCACGAATAGTAGCATCAGCATAAGGAGTTCTCTCACCAACCAAATAAGGCGTAAATAATAATCCGTTCGCGCCAATTGGAACTTCATTTAGTCCTGCTAGTAGGTCCTCAAAGGCAACATCTTTTGCAAATGTATCCCTAAACCAACTTAAGCTGTAGCCAGCTGCTAATGTAACCCCCATAGTGTAAAAGGCATTTTCCTCACCATGATTAAAGTAGTGAACTTTCCCTCCAAAATCACGATCTTTTGTTTCTTCATACGAAAGAACAACACCAGATGTTCCGATACTGCACAGTGTTTTACCTTCGGATAAAATGGCAGAACCAATTGCACCACAAGCGTTATCTGCTCCACCAGCAAAAACCTTTGTTGTTTTTGCAAGGCCTGTTTCATTTGCAAAGCTTTCAGTGATCTCTCCTACAAACTCATGAGGTGCAACTAAAGGCGGACATAACTCAAAATCAATGCCAACAAGCTCACAAATGTCCTGACTCCACTTTTTCTCTGCTACATTTAAGAGAAGAGTACCTGCAGCGTCAGAATATTCACTATGAATTTGGTCTGTCATTTTGTAACGTAAATAGTCTTTAGGCAACATAAATACAGAAGCCTTCGCTAATACCTCTGGCTCATACTGTTTTACCCAAAGTAGCTTAGGAAGTGTAAATCCTTCTAAAGCTGGGTTTTTCGTAATTTGTAAAAGTTGGTCTTCTCCAACAAGATCATAAATTTGGCGACACTGCTCAGTTGTTCTTGTATCATTCCAAAGAATCGCATTACGTAAAACCTGATGATCTTTATTTAAGAGTACTAGACCATGCATTTGCCCTGAAAAACTAATGCCTTCAATATCAGAAACATCACCATCAAACTTTGCCACTAGTTCTTTTAAAGCAGCTGTTGTTTTATCGACCCACTCAACTGGCTCTTGCTCACTATAGCCTGATTTTTCTTGGAATAACGGATAAGATTTTGATACTTCATCACAAACTTTGCCTTCTTGATTCATTAAAAGCACTTTTACAGCACTTGTACCAAGATCAACACCAATTACATATTTCATCTATTGTCCACCCTTTTCTTTAAAAAAATGCTGGAAAACGAAGTGTCATCCAGCATTTTTCTGTTCATTATTTTTTTACAATTACTTCAAAACTGTTGCGTAAGCTTCAAGGATATATTTGTTTAACGTAGCTTTTAAGAATTCTTGTCTGCCTGACTTGTTCGTAATTTCACCAAGACCTAATGCATGTTTCTCTAATGAGTGGAAGTTTGCTTTTCCTTCTACGATGTCAAGACCAATACCGCTTGTGAAACTGCTGTAGCGATCTGCAATAAAGTCTTCTAACACTCGATCTTCAAGTAAACGTTGCGCTACTTTTGTTCCAATCGCAAATGCATCCATTCCAGCAATATGAGCATGGAATAAATCTTCTGGATCAAATGAACCACGACGAACTTTTGCGTCAAAGTTTAATCCACCAGTTCCTAATCCATCATTTTTGATGATTTCATACATTGCTAATGTTGTTGAATAAAGATCAGTTGGGAATTCATCTGTATCCCAGCCAAGTAATGGATCACCTTGGTTAGCGTCAACAGAACCTAACATACCGTTAATACGTGCTACATGTAATTCGTGCTCGAACGTATGACCAGCTAATGTTGCATGGTTCGCTTCGATGTTAAATTTAAATACATCTTGTAAACCGTATTGTTGTAAGAATGCCATACCAGTTGCTACATCGAAGTCATATTGATGCTTCGTTGGCTCTTTTGGTTTTGGCTCAATTAGGAATTGTGCATCAAAGCCAATTTCGTTCGCATAATCTTTTGCCATATGGAAGAAACGCGCTAGGTTGTCTAATTCAAGCTTCATGTTTGTATTAAGTAATGTTTCGTATCCTTCACGACCACCCCAGAATACATAGTTTTCAGAACCTAATTCTTTACCAACTTCTAAGCCCTTCTTTACTTTTGCAGCAGCATAAGCAAATACATCTGCGTTTGGAGCAGTAGCAGCGCCATGTAACCAGCGTGGGTGGGAGAACATGTTCGCTGTATTCCATAATAATTTTGTTTTGCTTGTTTTCATGTAGTCTTTAATCATTGCTACAATCGCATCAAGGTTTTTGAATGTTTCACTTAAGTTATCTGTTTCAGGCGCAATATCATAGTCATGGAAACAGAAATATGGCACATCTAGTTTTTCAAAGAACTCAAATGAAGCTTCTACACGAGCCTTTGCTAAGTCAAGACCTGATAACTTGTTGTAAGGACGAACCATTGTTGCCTGACCAAAAGGATCTGTACCTTCGCCAGTAAACGTGTGCCAATAAGAAACGGCAAAGCGCATAAAGTCTTCCATTCTCTTACCATTAATCGTTTCTTCAGGGTTATAATATTTATACGCAAGTGGGTTATTTGAGCTAGGACCTTCAAATGTAATTTTATTAATGTTTTTGAAATACGTCATTTTTTATTCCTCCATTAAGTTTAAAATTAGATTTATATTTCTAAAATGCCAGGGCGTTTTATGGTGAGTCCATTAGTTACTTTAAGACTCAATTGCGGCCAGTCACTTTTTGATACTGTAATGATTTCAGGGGATTTCTCACCAACTATAATAGTATCCTCCGATTTAGTTCCTTTTATAGATGGATTCCAAGCAAAAGCTTGGTCAGCTTGAATGATTTTGGCATCTGTTGGTGTTAGTAGATAGTCCCTATTTTGGTAGCCGATGGCTCCTCCTTGATGATGGAATTTCCATTCACCATAATAGCCTGCTTCCTCGTACAATCTTTTCATTTCCTCAAAAATTTGTAAGGTCGACGCCCCTACGGTTGATTTTGAGATTAATTCAGCCTCTATTCTAGCAGTAAGAGAAAACTTATCGTGCAACGGATCAGGTATTTTTCCTGAATAGACCATTCTCGTCATGGCAACTGTTAGCCCTTTGAACGAAACACAAGATACAACCATGCATTTTTTGTGAAAGGCCTTCGATGTTGCTACTGGATGACGAAACAAATCAATGCGGTCATCGCATCCGACTAATGTTACTGTCGGTAGCAAACCATTTGAAAAGTAGATCTGATTAAGACCGGCAGCAATTTCTAACTCTGTTTGACCAGTTTTAATCGTCTTACAATAATCCTCAAGAAGGGTTGCCGCTTTTTCTCCCAAATACTTATATCTTGAAATTTCTAACTCAGTCAGCGAGTATCGCAATTTACTCAGTTCTTCTGTTTTAAGATCCATTCCTTCTAAAGGGGTGTCAGAGGCAACTCTTCCTTTTCTCACAGTTTTCCAAACAGTGGAACTGATGCTTTCATACCAAGGGTAATCAATGACTTGAATTGGCAATGAAGATATTTCTTCGTTGACTACACGTGGTTTTTCACTGGAATTGGTGATTAAGTACACCACTTGCTTTGTAACTAGTAAACCGCATTGACCGTTCTCACTGTTATAAAGAATTCCATTGTGTCCACCACTAGTTAACCAAGCGAAATTATCTTGACGCTGGTAAAATACAGCATCATAATCGTACTCTTCCAAGAAACCCCTTACATTTTCAAGCTTTCTATTCATGTCCTCTTTTTGTGATATGACTTCTTTAAGCATTCTTCACCTCGTTCATCAGAAGCTAATAAAAGCATTTGTTACTTATTCAAATCTTATCACGGGTAACTTAGTTTGTATATTGAATGAACTAAGTTTTTACTTAAAAAAGTATAGATTTAATTTCCTTTGTCTATCCAAGAGTTGGATATAAAATAATCATTTTTCTTCTAATTCGCTTCTATTTCATGTGTTTCCCTTACTTTTTCATTACAAGTTAGGTAGTTTGTTTACAAATTAAACTAAGTTTCCTTTTTTAAAATACCGTGTTATAACTAACTATAAACACATCACTATCTAAAATAGATTTTTGGGAGAAGAGAGAAATATGAGCTGGAATCAACAACTTGTCAAACTCAATAACAAATCACTTGTACTAAAAACTATTAAAGATCATGGTCCGTTGTCTCGAGCTGATATTTCACAACGGCTAGGTTTAACCAAAGGTACCGTTTCTTCTTTAGTAAATGAATTACTAACAGACCACTTTTGTTACGAAACCGGACCAGGCGAGTCTAGTGGTGGGAGACGTCCTGTCATGTTGTTATTTAATCAAACATCAGGATATTCAATCGGGATTGATCTAGGAGTTAATTATATTCTCGGAGTGCTAACTGACCTAAATGGCAACATCGTCAACGAACAAACTATTTTTTCTCAAACGAGTACGTTTGAACATACAATAGTAACTATAAAAAAAATCATTAGCAATCTCATCTCCCGAGCACCAGTAAGCAACTACGGTGTCGTGGGCATTGGTATTGGTGTACCAGGTATTGTCAATAAAGAAGGTGAAATTCTACTTGCACCTAACTTAGGTTGGAAGAGCGTTAACCTCCAGGCTGAAATAGAAAAAGAGTTTCAATTACCTGTAATTATTGAAAACGAGGCTAACGCTGGAGCCTATGGTGAGAAATGTTTTGGAGCAGGCCGTCCATTTGAAGACATCATCTATATCAGTGCCGGTATTGGGATCGGTGTAGGATTTATCTTAAACAATGAACTATATCGTGGAAGAAATGGCTTTTCAGGTGAAATGGGGCATATGATAATCCAAGCAGACGGAAAAGAATGTAGCTGTGGTAGCAGAGGATGCTGGGAGCTTTATGCCTCTGAAAAGGTAATTTTAAGTGAAGCTAACTTGTTAAAAGCCATAACACCCGAGCATACGTTAGAAGACTTACTTGAGTTTGCTACTTCTAATAATGAAATAGCTAATCTTTTTGAAAAAGTGGGGTTCCATTTAGGGATTGGCATTAATAACATTATTAACACGTTTAATCCTGAGCAAATCATTATCGGAAATCGTCTCGCTATGGCAAGAGAATGGCTGGAAGATCCATTAAAACAGGTGGTTCAAAACTTTACTTTAAAACAACATCAAAGCGATTTAAGAATAACATTCGCTGAGTTATCTATTTATTCAGCTGCACTCGGTGTTTCTGCGTATGTTACAGAAGACTTTCTTAGGTCTGACATTCATACACAGTCCAGCTAAATAAGAAGAAGCATATCATCCAACGGGAATTACTTTGTTGGATGATTTTTTCACGGGGAAGAATAAACACTTATCCCCAATTGTACTAATTTATTGCCCATCCAACATATCAACCTTATTTATCAACAGCTATTGTGGGTAAACCTGTTGATATTCTTATTATTACTGTTAATATACTGTGTATAAACTGTTAATATGTTAATAAGTCTGTGGATATTGTAAACTTAAGCTAAAAAAAGAGAGTAATAGAACTCTCTTAAGAATACTTTTTATTTTACCTTATATCTCACACGATCAAAACATGCTGGGGTACTTACTTTGCCTCCTGCTTCCTTGTTATTTTGACCAATCAAAACCTATTTCGGTGAGAAATTCTCTTGCTAGGAGCATATGTCCAGTTGGTGTTGGGTGGACTCGATCCCATGCAAGTGCAGATGAATGTAGATCCCCCAGAATTTTATTAAACACAGCTTGGGTATTAACGAAAATACAATTAAATTCGTCGGAAATCTGTTTTACAATATCTCCATACTGGTCCATCATCTGACGCATTGGATCTTGCTCGTTATTCTCAATAAAATAAGGAGTCATCAATACCATACCTTCTACCAGCGGTCTTGTTTCCTGAACTAGAATTCTAAGAGTCTCTTTGTATTCATCTAGATACACATGCTTCTCTTTTATATGAGGAACGTCAAACTGGCGCCATACATCATTAATCCCAATCATCACTGATAGCCATTCTGGTTTATAGGCCAGAACATCTTCCTGCCATCTATTTTTTAAGTCCCGAACGGTGTTACCGCTAATTCCTTTATTCACCACTCGAATTCTTAAGTTTGGGTACGTCGCCTGCAAAAATGCTTGAACAAGTGAAACATAGCCATTTCCATAGGCACCAAACAACCCTTCTCCATGAGGTTTTGCACGGTCACAATCTGTAATTGAGTCTCCAATAAACAATAATGTTTGTCCTTCTTTAAGCTTCATAAAATCAGTCCTTCATAATTTCTAGTTATCATTAGCGTTTTGCAATAATTCGCTCACTGTTACAAGCTGATAGCCTTCTTCTGTCAACTCATTTACTAGTTTCCTTACAGCTTCTATCGTTTCTGAACGATCTCCGAACCCATCATGGAATAACAGGATGCTACCATTTCTACAATGGTTCTTACTTTTTTCAAAAATATGATTAACTCCTGGTTGCTCCCAATCGAGTGCATCTGGATTTAGTGCACCGATCGTACTGTAACCTAAAGACGAACTAAAAGAGAGAATTTCATCATTAAAATCAAAGTACGGTGGGCGAAAGGTTGTTGGTTTTCCCCCCGTCATAGCAAAAATAATTTCGTCCGCTTGTTTCAATTCAGCTTCACTTTCAGCTAAGCTTAACTTTGTTAACATCGGATGTGTAAACGTATGGTTACCAATTTCATGGCCTTGATCGATAACCAATCGGACAATTTCAGGGTGCTTTTGCATCTGTTCCCCTATCATATAAAATGTCGCTTTGCCTTCGACCGCTTGGAAAATCTCTAAAACCTGAGGGGTGTAAACCGGGTTAGGTCCATCATCAAATGTAAACGCTATCATTTTTTGTTCCGTATTTACTTCATGAATAATAAGACTCAAAATAATCGCTCCTTAGATTTATAAATATATACGATTACTATTAGTTTATCGACATCAAATTTTCGCGTCATTGAACTTTGTTTACAATTTACTTCAAGAAGTAAAGGGATTTGCTAACTTTTCTTGATTTTCAGAAAAACTGGGTTGATCATTAGTAAGATATAGTACTTCAAAGGAGAGTCCCCATGGAAAAAAGTAATGTCAAAAAGCTCACGCTATTTGCAATCACCTGGCCAATATTTATTGAATCTATGTTACACATGATGTTAAGAACGGCAGATACTTTTATGTTAAGTAAAGTATCTGATGAGGCAGTAGCTGCAGTTGGAGTTGCCAATCAAATTGTCATGTTTATGTTCTTTCTTTTCAATTTTGTTTCCGTAGGTGCTGCTGTTGTTATTGCTCAATACCTTGGGGCAAAAAAGTATGGGGAGATCCATAAGTTTTCAGCAAATGCTATATCCCTAAATTTCTTGTTTGGGATAATTATTAGTATAGTAATCACAGTTTTTAGTACTCCTTATTTAAACCTATTTAATTTAGAGCCCGAGTTATTTTCCGAAGCAAAGATATATATGTTAATAGTTGGAGGGGCATTATTCTTACAGGCTTTGATGCTGACGGTGTCCGCGATTATTCAAGCCCACGGACATACAAAATACACGATGTATGTATCAGTAGGAATGAATGTCCTAAATATCACCGGAAACTACTTATTTATCTTTGGAGCATTAGGATTTCCACAGTTAGGGGTAACTGGTGTAGCAATCTCTACGGTAGTAAGTCAGTTTTTAGGACTGATTGTAAACTTTCTCATCCTCTTTAAGAAAGTAAACATTCAAATATCGTTGAAAGAGTTAGTCACCTGGCAAAAACATCGTGTGAAACAACTACTTAGTATTGGTGTTCCGTCTGCGATTGGCCAAATTACTTACGCAGCTAGTCAGGTTGTCACTACAGGTTTTATCGCAATCCTTGGGGCACAAATATTATCAACAAGGATCTATACATTAAATATCTTATACTTTGTCATGGTTCTGTCGATCTCACTTGGAAGAGGTACGCAAATTATTGTCGGGCATATGATTGGTGCAGGTGAGAAAGAAAAAGCCTACCAAGAAGCATTCAAGAGTTTAAAGTTAAGTATGTTGCTCACACTTGGGGTTACAACAATCATCTTTTTCTTTAGAGAACAACTATTAGGGCTATTTACCTCTAATCCTGAAATTATAATGACTGGTGCCGTTCTGCTAGTTATGGGTTTTATGTTAGAGCCAGGACGATGTCTAAACATCGTCCTTGGGCAAGCGCTTCAAGCAGCGGGAGATGCGAAGTTCTTAATGATGACAACAATAATCGTGATCTGGGGGTTCATTGTTCCTCTTTATTACTTTACTGGAATTTACTTAGGCTACGGATTGATTGGTATTTGGATCATATTTATTTTAGACGAATGGATTCGAGGTGTCCTACTTTGGGCACGTTGGCGCTCAAAGAAATGGGAGTCAAAAGCTTTAGTTGGCAAGGAGAAACAACAGGCAGGGTAACCACAAATGAAAAATAAAAGGATAGAAAATGGCAAAACGCCATCTTCTATCCTTTTTCCTTATGAAAATACCGGTACTACATACCAAGCGACAAGCGTAGCTAATACCACAAGAGCGATAAACAACGCAATCATTGCCTGCATTTTCTTCCTAGGTTCTTTTGCAATTGTCTGATAACGATAAATCATGACACCAATAATTGTCGCACCTAATAAAAAGTGGACCACTGAATGTTGTATTTCGAAAAAGTAGAGTCGTAATACATAAATCCACCCTACTAAAAAGAGGAACATTAATAAACGATTTTGATACATTTTTATACTTCCTTTCTAACTATCTTTAAACCCATCTTGAAACAACAAAGACGGCTGGCGAATTCCAGTAAATCGTCACTTCATTCGTTGAATAACTGTCCTGATGATCAATAAAGCAACGGGCCGGTGGCATTCCTTTTAAATGCTCTTTGGCACATTCATCCTGCAAACCACTGTTTGGACCTCCAATGACAAGTCCAGGTATTGGATCAGCAACATGATCACCAACTGAAGGACGATGATGTGGATGAAGAACTCGTTTTGACCCATGTCCTGTAACATAGCTAATATCAAGAACGTTTCGTCCTAATAGATAATGCACATGATCTAAAGCACATGATGAATAACTGCTCTTTCCACTAACAAGTTCGGCAATTAACAAGATCATACCATTATTCATTACTTCCATATTACTTCCCCAAATATACTCGTTTTCTTGTAGGGAAATGAAATAACCGTCATTATTACTCTTTTTAACTAACTCATCAGCGTGTTTTAGCAACCCTTCTGCCAATTCCTGATAAACCTCACAATTCCCATTTTCTATTTCATGTAAAAGGTAGGCAATCGTTCCATACCCACCTACGTCAGCCCAACCAAGAGAATACTTCGGAAAATTCTCTTTAGCTAACATGAGAAATTCCTGATGAAACTGATCTTGACCAGTTGTACGATACAATTCAGCTGCTGCCCAGTACCTCTCATCAATATCTACCTCATCGCCATATTCTCCAGTTACGATCTCTTTTGGATTATTAAAGCCAGACACTTTCGGATTTGCTTGAAGCCACCCCCAGCTCAGTAGGGCTGCTTCTAAGCAACGGTTTGCAAAAACCTGATCATATGATTGGTATACGCGAGCTGCGTGAGCCATAATTGCTGCAAAACACCCCGTGGCTGTTGCAGAGATTGGTGATAGGTATAAATCTCCTAAATCATTTTCTGGCATGACATCTAACCCAGGAAACTCTAACGTTGTGAGTTTATGAAACACACCTCCCGTGTGAGTATCCTGCATCTTTAGTAACCACTCAAGTTCATAGCGACACTCAAGTAAGACATCCGGGGTTTTGTTATCGGTTTCTGGTATCGGGATAGCGTTTTGAAATGCAGTAGGAAATAGTTCATAGGCTAAGAATAAATCAGCAACCGCCTTGGCACCCGGCACTACATATTTTCCATAATCTCCAGCATCATGCCACCCACCATTACAATCTAGTTTTCTTGACGGTTCAGAATAAACAATCCCAGGTTTTGTATGGCATGCCTTATGTGTCCACTCACCCGCAAATTCTTCTGGTAAGTCAGCTCCACAACGATAAAAATAAAACGCTTTCAACAAACTCTGATGAAGCTCATCAAATGGCTTTTCCTTGACCTCAAAACGACTAGAAAATTCCTCATTGGCTCTAATATAGTAACGGCCTGTTTGAGTAAGCCGAGAAAACTCACCGTAACTAACGGTACTTCCACTTATCCTATCTGATACTAGTGGTCCAGTTTCAAAAGAATAAACAACCTTCCCCGATTCCTCTTCAATCACTTCAAAGCTTCCCTGATAATTAACAAAAACAGCAGCTTTTCTTTCATGTAATGGATATCCAACTTGATTAACTTTAATTGATATCTTTTCAATCATGGTCTCTACTCCTTTGCTAGAATAAAATTGGTATGTAAGAGATATTCAAAATAGTATACATTTTCTCTACTTCTACTTCATTAGAAGAACTAAAGAATAATTTGAAAAAAACTTACTATTTTTTTCTATTGTTGTAGCACAAAAGAAAAAACAAAGCCAAGTAGCTTTGTTTCTACAAAGTTATCTTACCACCGGTTTTAAGCGATTGGTAACACGCATCTAGCACGCGCATATTTTGAATGGTGTTCTCTGGTGAATAAGATGGTTCATTATTTTCAAGTATCGTTTGTGAGAAATGTTCCACTTGTAAGCGGTAAATATCACCTGATATTATTTCTTCTTTTACTCCATGTTCATTTTGAACAATGACTAATCCTATGCCATCGTCAATATCTGGTCGAAAGGCTCGTGGAACCTTTATCGATCCCTTGGTTCCAATAACTTCATATTCCGCTCGATAGGTCATTTCAAAGCTAGCGTCAAACGTAGCAACAATTCCACTTTCCATTTTCATGTATCCTACCGCAGATGTGTCTACCTGATGCTCAGAATTTATATTTGCATGTATCTGTAATTCTTTTGGTTCCTCCTGTAGCACATATCTGATCGCATGGATTCCATAACAACCAACATCATAAATACTTCCCCCACCCATCGCTGGGTTCATTCTAATATTTTCCTTAAAGTCTGCTAAGTAAAATGAGAAACTGGCACGCATTAGCTTTACACTTCCTATTTCACCGTTCTTAATCAGCTCTCGAACTCGTTCGTGCTGAGGGTGAAATTGGTACATAAAAGCCTCCATAAATCTTACACCGTGCTCCTGACAAGCAGATATCATCTCCTCTGTTTCCTCTGCTGTCAGTGAAGCAGGCTTTTCACATAAGACATGCTTACCAGACTTTGCAGCTTCGATCGTCCATACCTTATGTAAGTGATTTGGTAAAGGAATATAAACTGCGTCAATAGTAGGATCTTTGAGCAGCTCTTCATAGGTGTCATATGCTTTTGGAATATGATATTGACTTGCAACTTCTTTGGCTCTATTACTTAAACTGGCAATAGCAACTACTTCAGCATTTGTTGCCCGTTGCAGTGCTGGAATTACTTCTTTCTGTGCTATATTTGCTGTACTCAATACTCCCCAACGAATTTTCCTCATATCTTCCCTCATTCCTTAGTTTTTGTACTTTCATTTGCCCTTCTCTCCATAATGAGCTGGTAGATCCAAATCGTCAAATATAACCATATCCCGCTTAAGAGATATGCCCCCAAAATGTCTGTCGGATAATGAACCCCTAAATAAATCCGACTAAATCCCATAATCATTATCATGATCACTGAAAAGAAAATCAGGGAAACTCTTCCTTGCGTGGTCTCTAATTTTCTCCAAAACAAAAAGGTTATAATTCCATAGAGTGACACGGCTCCTACTGTATGTCCACTAGGATAACTATATCCTGATTCGATAATTAAATCTGAAATAGGACGTTTTCTCTTTATTAAGGTTTTCACTAAAACATTAAATGCTGTTGAGCCAAGTAACACAATGATAAATAAATAAACCTCACTGCGGTTTTTATGAAGGCGATATAGGATGATAAGAAGTATTATTGAAATAACAATAACTGGAAGTGTCGCACCGATAAATCCAAACCCTTTCATAATTGTCGTTACGAAAGGGGCCTCCATTGCTTTTACTTTTTTCAATAGTAGTTCATCAAAAGCAGTTGTATGCTTATTTCTAACAAAATAAGTAAGTAAAGCAAACGAAAGTATTAATAAAGTCAGGAAAGTTAAAAAACGCCAAATTGATTTATGTTTCATCGTTGGGACCTCCGATAGATCTGCATACATTGATTTTTTATTATTCCACTTACATCCAGTTTTAAATAATTTCTTTTTAGTTATTTTTTCTCGTTCATCTTGAGTTCATAAATCTATGTTATTTTTATTAAAGGCTCTTTTCGTAAACATTGTGGCTTTTTTATCCTAATTTAATCGGAAAAATACCCTAAATGAAGATATCAGCCAATAAATTATGTAAGAAAAGAGCAATGCTTACTAAATTAGTAGTAAATTCTTAGTAATTTGTGTAAAAATCCGGTTTTTGGGATTTTTACGAAAGCAACAAACTTTGCGAAAACAGCCTTATTAAGTAACTGAGTAAGGGCTAACCTTACATTCAAATCTATTTTTAAAGGAGTACAAATGGTGTCATTAATGATTATTGCTTTTCTGTTCATTTATTTTCTACTAGCTTTTTACGTTTCTTATAATGGATGGGTTTGGCTAAAAAATACGTATAGTTTCTCTTATAAGAAAACCTATTTTATCACGATGTTTTTTGTGTCGATCTCATTCTTTTTAAGTCAGTTTATCCATTTTCAATTACTCACTTGGATTGGATACCTTTGGCTTGTTATTTTTGGCTATGGGTTACTTTTATTTCCTATCCTCAATCTCATTTACTATTTAAATAAAAAAAGGGGCTTAAAATGGTTTGGGTACAGTATGGTTGCTTTCTATCTATTTGTGTTCAGCTATGGATCTTATAACATGTGGAGCCCTGTTGTTGTTAGTTACGACATTGAACTGAAAAAAGAGACAGACATTGATGAGTTAAAGATCTTGATGGTCTCTGATATTCATATAAGTGAAACCATCGGGAATCGGTTTATTAACCGTTTAATTAACCTCTCAAACCAAGTAGAACCAGATATTATTTTCTTGGCTGGTGATGTACTAGATAACAGTATCGACCCTTATTTAAAACATAATATTGGCGAAACTCTAGCTGGATTAACCGCACCAATGGGCGTTTATGCTGTCCTAGGAAATCATGAGTATTACGGAAATGACATTCCGATCTTTATCCGAGAAATGAATGAAATTAATGTAACTGTCTTAGTAGATGAGGTGTATAATTTTAACGATCTATTTTACATTGTTGGGCGAAAAGATTATTCTGACCTTGAAAGACAAGAGATTGCTTTATTGACAAATGATTTAGAAAAGGACAAGCCAATATTTTTAATTGATCATCAGCCAAGGGAGTTTGATGAAGTAAGTGCTGCTGGAGTCGATCTAATGGTTTCTGGCCACACACATAAAGGCCAGTTGTTTCCAGGCAACCTAATCACAAATGCAATCTATGAAAACCATCATGGATATTTATTAAAAGATGAACTACACACTATAGTTTCATCAGGCTATGGCATATGGGGACCACCGTTTCGCATTGGTAGTAGATCAGAGGTAATTGAGATAAATATTAGCTTTGTAGAATAATTGAAAAATTTATCAGTAATATCCAAATCTTTTTAATATATAATTCTTGATAAGACATAAATATATAGAGTATATTTAGAATAACTACATTTTTGGAGAGTGATGAAACTTTGGACAGTATACCCTATGATTCGATACTCATATTAGGGGCACTATTATTATTATCAGGTTATTTTTCAGCATCAGAAACGGCGATTACAAGTGTGAATAAGGTGAGATTGCGAAATCAAGCCGAAGGTAATAACGTAAAAGCCAAACGTTCGCTAAAAATGGCAGAAAATTTCGACCAAAGCCTATCTACAATATTAATAGGGAACAATGTTGTTAATATTGCAATGGCAACAATTGCAACTAAGATTGCTACTGATCTATTTGGAAATAACGGTAGTACACTATTCGTTACAACTTTAGTGATTACAATCCTAGTTCTAATTTTTGGAGAAATTCTCCCAAAATCTTTAGCAAAACAATTTGCGGAAAAATATTTACTGGCAATATCCTCTTCTTTAGGTATCGTCATGAGAGTCTTTTACCCTATTACTTGGCTTTTTGTAAAATTAAGAGTCGGTGTTTCAAAAATCCTTGGGTCAACGAATGATGAACCAACTGTTACTGATGAGGACGTAAAAGCACTAGTTGAAATAGGTGAAGAGGAAGGGACTTTTCTCACTCAAGAAAAAGAATTACTTCATAACGCAATTGAATTCGATGATATTGTTGTGAAAGACATTTTAACACCAAGACCTGATGTTATTGCTGTGTCTGCTGATTTAACAATAGATCAAATTAAAGATATATTTATCCAAGAGAAATACTCACGAATGCCAGTGTATGAAGGCACGATTGACAACGTTATTGGGATAATTTCTCACAGAGAATTCTTTGAACGTTATGTTGAAGAACAAGGAAGGTTTGATTTATCTGTCATTCTAAGAAAGCCTTATTTTGTCATCTCATCTGTGAAAATATCAAATTTACTCAAAGAATTGCAAAAGAACAAGGTACACCTTGCTGTAGTTTTAGATGAGTATGGCGGTACTTCTGGGATCATTTCAATTGAAGACATTTTAGAAGAAATTGTCGGTGAAATTTGGGATGAACATGATGAAAATGAAATTTTTTACGAAACGATGAGTGATGGGAAAATACGCTTAAACGGAAGAACACCAATTGAAACTTTCTGTGAAGTGTTAAATATTTCTGAAATTGAAACTTCAGCGAACACCTTAAGTGGTTGGGTTTCTGAAAACTTAGGTTACTTGCCTAAAAAAGGAGAAACCATGTTTTTTGGAAACTTACAAATCTACATTGAAGATGTTCGAAATCGTAGAATACAGAAGTTAACTGTAGAAATCCAGGAAAGTAGTGTGGATCAAGAAAATTACCAAAACGCGATCTAACTACTAAATATATTATAGAAAAAAGGAACCATGGGTTTTGTTAATTATCCCATGATTCCTTTTTTGTTTTAGCTTTACTATAAAAACATGATAACAAGCCCACCTGTAACAAAGCAATATAATGAAAAGTAAACTAAATTACCTCTAGCCATAATCCCAATAAACCACTTTAATGAGAAGTAAGATGCAACCAACGAACCTAGAAAAGCGATGAAATAAGGAATTAGTAAATCAGTTACATTAGGCATCATCATAAGTTCTGTAACAGCTAAAGCTATTCCTCCGATGCTCACAGGTATATATAATAAAAACGAAAATTTAAGAGCGGTTTCTTGTTTCATGCCTAATCCCATTGCAGCTACAATTGTAGCACCTGAACGGCTAATACCTGGAATTAAAGCAATTGCTTGAGCAAGACCAACAATTAATGCATCTCTTAAGGTAAGCTCCGAATCGCTTTTTCTTCCCCGTAAATTTCGAATTAGCCATAAAGCTCCTCCTGTAACTAACAAGGTGATACCAATTACTCGAACAGATGTCAGATGTTGTGCAATCAAGTCACCAAATAACACTCCGACCAAACCCGCTGGAATTGTCCCTATGACCAAATATAAAACAAAACGAAAATCTGCAACATCTTCTCGTCTCTTATTTATGAGATAGTTAGTAGCCCCTAAAAAAAGTTTTGAAATTGATTCACGGTAAATAAGCAGCACAGCAATTAATGATGCGAAATTGACAATTACCTCAAATGTTAATCCCTCAAAATTTACCCCAATTATTTCTTGCAAAAGGATCAGATGCCCACTTGATGAGATTGGGATTGGTTCTGTTATCCCCTGAAAAATGCCTAATAATAAATATTTTAATAATAAAAGTAAGTCTTCCATTTTTCCTCTCCACTAAACTATATATATTTTTTAAAAAAATTCAATCTTACTGATAGAAAGCACCATTATTAATCAATATCAATTACTTTAACTAATACTTTCTTTACTCTTCGATTTTCTATTTCACTAACATTTATTAGTAAATGTTCATATTTAAATTCTTCACCCATACTAGGCACTTGTCCAAAAACCTCAATAATCCAACCACCTAACGTATGGTAGGAACTATTAGGTATAGAAACCTTCAAAGTTTCAGCAAATTCTCTTAATGAGAGTTCAGACAGAAATTCATAATTTCCTTTGTCTATTTTGTTCATTGTAACAATATTTTCATCATGTTCATCCCAAATCTCTCCTACTAGCTCTTCCAAAATATCCTCCATTGTTATTACCCCAGCAGTCCCGCCAAATTCATCAATAACAATAGCCATGTGTGTCTTATTTCTTTGTAACTCAGGGAGAAGTTCGGATATTTTTAATGTTTCAATTACATAGCTTGGCTTACGCAATAGTTCTCGAACTTTAATTTCACCATTTTGAACAAGTTTACCTAGGAACTCACGCTCGGATAATATGCCAATAATATTATCTATATTTCCCTCGTAGATAGGAATTCTTGAATATCGCTCTTTCAAAAAAATTTGCTTGATTTCCTCGATTGGATGATCTATATCAATTGCTACTACATTAATTCTTGGGATTAGAATTTGGTTAACACTAATGTTGTTAAAATTTAAAGACCTGTGAACTAGTTCATTTTCTTTTTTATCGATTACACCCTCGGCTTCACTAAGGTTTAATAATTCCTTAATCTCTTCTTCTGTGTATGTAGGTGAGTCCTCTTTTGGTTTTACCATCTTGGCTAATAATAATTTTAACTTTACAAAAAACCATGTAATAGGACTTATCATTTTCATCAAGAACAACAACAATCCAGATATTTTTAGTGTCAGTTCTTCTGCGTACTCTTTAGCAAATGATTTTGGGATTATCTCACCGAATATAAGAATAATTACGGTCATAGCAAATGTACTAATCGGTAAACCAAGACTAGCACCAAAAATATCAGTAGCTAAACTTGCCGAAATTGTGGCAGCACTGATGTTTACAATGTTATTTCCCACTAGTATCGTTGATAGTGCATGATCAAAATTTTCAGCAATATACAGAGCTTTCACACTACCGCTCCGCTTTTGTTCAACGTAGTTTTTTAACCTAATTCGATTTACACTAGAAAACGCAGTTTCCGCTGAAGAGAAAAATGCAGATAAAATAATGAGAACTATTAGTAAAACTACTAACATACACTCACGCTCCAACCTAAAAGTAATAATCAATCTCTTTTAGGTTGTGACATAAAGTATCTTCTCATCCATAAAAAGCCTATTAACTATAACAATAGAAATCTAATTTCCCTTCTTTAAACCCTTGTTTGTATAAATCATAATAATAAAGTACAGAGTCTACGTATTCATCGCTTCTGTTATAAGCGAATAATGCCTTTTCAATATCATGACTAGCAGCACCATAATCAGCTAGATACTTGGCGGCAGTAAAGGTAGCATCCAATAAATCAAAGGGATCTGCTTTCCCATCACCAGAAGCATCGACACCATAACCGCCATACTTTTTAATAATGTCTATATCAGTAATATCTAGCCCATCATTTATATCGCCTAACTCCGTTCCTGGGTATTCCCAACCTACCCAAGTTCTAGGCATAAATTGATAGTGTCCAACTGCCCCCAAATAACTAATCATAGGATCTTTGTTGGAAAAAACTGTTTCTACCCGATGAATTGCAGCTAAAATCTCCCATGGAATTTCATATTCACTTGCGGCTTCTTTATATACTGAGATGTAGCACCGTGGTATAGACTGATCCGAAAGCAATAATTCTATAGCTCCTCTTTTAATTTCTGATTTGAATTGTGCACTTAGAAGAATAATTAGAAGAAAGGAAATAATCCCTATAAACATTCGTTTTTTCATAAATTATGCCCTTTCATAAAACATAATAGATAACTGCGGAGTAACCAAATTCGTATATTAATCAATTAATCTGTACTTATCTTTTAGATGCTGTGGAGCTAATTTTACCATTCTCTCTAAGACAAACGTCGCAACTACTATATCGTCGATCACTCCAAAAAACAAGATGAAATCTGGGATTAAATCAAACGGGAATAATACATAAATTACGATAAGTACTATTCCAATAACTTTTTTTCGTAGCGGTATTTCATTTGATAGGAAAAAATCTTTTAAAAACGGAATAAAGTTCTTAAACCTAAAAATAAACTTTAGTCTATTCATATATTTATACATGTTATACCCCCTTTTAATTGTTTACTTCTCTTTACTATATTTATCTTCAATTCGTTTTTCAATTTTCTCAATTTGCCCTTTATCTTTTAAGATCTCTTCTTTATTTGCTGTTACAAGATCTTTTAACGAGAGTTTCGTTTTTCTCATAGCGTCATTCCACCTTCACAATTTTCAAGGCTCTGTTCCAACTAATGTATCTTATTCAAAGAAAAAACCTCTACCACTTGTGGTAAAGGTTTTTGAAAAGTAAAGACCTTCACCAATAGGTAAAGGTCTTGCTAACAACGATATCGTCGCCAACAAAGCCGAGAGTGTTTACTCCGAAATGACGACTTTGCTGTAAAAGCTACTCCCCTTTAGGAGAACTATTAACTTGTATGGAATTACTATAAGACAAATAATAGGTTTGTGTCAATCGAATTTTTTACCACTCTTTTAGACTTCTAATTTTATACAATGAAATAAATTTGCTAACGTTAATTTAGTACTGTATATTTTTATCTAGCACCATAACCATAACACACTAAATGGTAATTCTTTATTATAGGCTCTTTTCGTAAACATTGTTGCTTTTTACCTTAAAATAATTTGAAAAATCCCCTAGGTGAAGATATCAGCCAATAAATTATGTAAGAAAAGAGCAATATTTACTAAATTAGTTGTGAATTCTTAGTTTTTTGTGTAAAAATCCGGCTTTTGGGATTTTTACGAAAGCAACAAACTTTGAGAAAACAGCCTTATTATAAAATTAATGCTAGAGGAGACATGTAAGAACATATGAGAAATATTATTCGTGGAGTTGTCATGGGGATTACCGATTTAATCCCAGGAATTAGCGGGGGAACCATTGCAATGGTACTAGGTTTTTATCATGAACTCGTTGAAGCCATTAATGGTTTATTTAGTAAGAATTGGCGGAAGCATGTGTTATTTTTAGCGCCACTATTACTTGGGATTGGAATTGCATTACTAGCATTTAGTCGTATCATTGAATGGCTAATTGCCAATCACTCACTACCTTTGTTTTTCTTTTTCAATGGGTTAATTCTAGGAATAATCCCTTTTTTATTGCGAGAGGCAAACTTTAAGAAGACATTTCGCCTTACCCATTATAGCCTAATGGTACTAGCAGCATTATTAGTCGTTGCTACCGGCTTTCTCCGAGAGGAAGATATGGAAGTAATTTGGACAAACTTAAGTTTTGTACAATATATTTACCTCTTTTTCGCTGGTTGGCTGGCAAGTTCCGCCATGATCTTACCTGGAATTAGTGGCTCATTGATCTTTTTACTACTTGGGGTCTATCCTACTGTCATCAATTCCATATCTAATTTAAACATTTCGGTTCTTGCTATCATTGGGATAGGAATTGTCATTGGATTAGTACTTACAAGTAGACTCATCCAATTTTTGTTCCTCAGATTTAGTACATCTACCTTTGCAGCGATGATAGGGTTAGTATTAGGCTCACTCATTATCATCTTTCCAGGCATACCTCAGACCATTCCCTATGGTATATTATGTGTTGTTTTGTTTTTTATCGGTGCATTCCTAGCCTATATGCTAGGAAAGTCCGAACATAGTTAAATAGAGAAAAAGGAAGCAAGGGATATTCCTTGCTTCCTTTTTCTCTATTCTTCTAAATCAAACCTTAATAGGTCACCATAAATGACTTTATCTGAGTAATAGAGATCTAACTTTGCTTTTTGAGAGAATGGTTCACAATCTGTTATATCAACTTCCTCTCCAGTACTCTTTAGATAACATTTATCTTTTGTAAAAACATGAGTATCAGTAACAAAACTGCCATCCCGCAAGACGACGTAGGAATTACGATAAGGTGACAAAAGATCTGTTCCAAACTGAATTTTGTTTCGATTTTCAATCCCTAGTAAATGCAAAATCGTTGGCCTAACATCAATTTGACCAGCAACAGTTTGTAAGGTTTCGTGGTTTCTATGACCGGGTATATGAATATACATAGGTACACGTTGCAACTGTACACTATCAAAAGGAGTAATTTCATCCTTTTCTAAAAACTGACTCATGGCACGATTGTGATAATCTGATATACCATAATGGTCACCATAGAGAACAAAGATTGAATTTTCATATAACCCTTCAGCTTTCAATCTCTCAAAGAATACCTCTATTGCGTGATCCATATAGCGAACGGTTGTTACATATTGATTAAGAGTTCGGCTGTTTGTCTCTAACTCATTAATCAGTTGGTCTTCCTCATAAAGTTCAAATGGGAAGTGATTCGTTAACGTTATAAACTTCGTGTAAAAAGGTTCTGGCTGTAATTTTAAATGGGCGATTGATTGCTCAAAAAAGTCAGCATCCTTTAAACCCCAACCAACTGAGTTCTCTTCAGTTACCTCATAAGAATCGATATCAAAAAAGTAATCATAACCGAAAGCCTCATACATTAAATCTCGGTTCCAGAAGCTTTTATTATTTGCATGCATCACAGAAGTATAATACCCTTCCTTTTTGAGGATTTCAGGGAGTGCTTCATATTCGTTCCCTGAATGGGTAAAGAAAACCGCACCACTATTCTTACCAAATAGGGAATTAGCAATAATAAATTCAGAATCTGACGTTTTCCCTTGAGAAGTTTGATGATAGAAATTCTCAAAATAATAACTATCATTGATTAGGCTATTTAAAAACGGTGTAATTTCTTCCCCATCTACTTGGTTATTAATAACAAAACTTTGGATAGATTCCATTGATATTAAGATGATGTTTTTATCTTGAGCAATTCCATACAAATCACTATCAGGCTTTTTAAAATTGCTCATTGTATAGTTTCTCACTTCAACAATATCAGAACTACTCGCAAACACTCGTTGTGTTTTAGCTTTAGACTGAATAAAGCCATCATAAATGTGGTAGTTAACCATACCTATATTTTTGACCAACATTTCACGGTCAAATGCACGAGTTAATAACTGTGGGCGCTCTATTTGGGCGATTGCTAAATTGACCAAGAAAATCAACAGTGCAAGTGAAAATACTCTAACCTTATCAAATCTATGAGGTTCAATTTGAGGTAGCTTATTCTTTACTAGGATAATTAGCAGAATGAAAAAATCTGCGAATATGATAAGATCAAACAAGCTCATTAATTCAAACGCACTACCCTGTAAATCTTTAGCATTGCTTGTTTGAAACAATACTGGCCAAGTAAGAAAATCTGCAAAAAAGCGATAGTATACTAAATTACCATATAGAATGACTGACCCTATAAGGCTTAATAAAATAATCGCTATACTTTTAAACTTCCCTTTAAAGAACAAGCAAAATCCTATTAGTAAAACTGCCGAACTTAAAGGGTTAATCAATAATAAAAATTCTTGTAATACATTTTCAGTTGGTATTTTGAAGCCTATTTTATAGATAAAATACGTTTTTATCCATAATAAAAAAATCGCTATTGACATAAACTTATTTCTAGCTAGTAATTCTTTTATCTTCTCAAAGGCCATAATCTTTCTCCTCTCTATCGTGTAACAGAATAAAGGAACCTAAAATAGGCTCCTCATCCAACAGAGTAAACTGATGTAAAGCATTTATCTTACAATAATAATGTATTATATTCGATAAAGGGAAAAAAATCTAGATATCTATATATCTATTTCATCATTACTTTGAAACAATAATTTTCCGGTACATTCCTTGAAACATGACATCTTGGTCCTCTATTATATTTAATGGGTGACTATTTGCTAGAGCTAGCTCCTCAAAATTAATCCCTATATCCGTCCCTAACAGACGTATAAGCGGTCTAACTATCTTTTTAAACATGGTATTTCTTCTGGAAAATTTATCAAAAATGATAATTTCCCCATTATTTTTAACTACTCTTAATATTTCATTTAAACAGATTTTGGGATTTGGCACAACCGATAGAACTAAGCTTGCGATTACATAATCAAATGTACCATCTTCAAAACTTAGTTGTTGAGCATCCATTTCTAGAAAAGTTATATACTTATTTCCAAATTTTTGTTTTGCCTTTTCCAGCATATCTGGTGATATATCAATCGCTGTAATGTTTAGGTTAGTATGATTGATTAACTCTAAGTCTACTCCTGTTCCAACGCCTACAAAGAGAACTTTTTCATGGTTTGAGAAAGATAAATCTTTGAATATTTTCTTCCTTGTGGTAAGGAAAATACTAGAATTAAAGATTTTATCGTAAAAAGGTGACCATAATTTATATATGAACTTATTCCATTGATTATTCATAAATATTTTTTGCTCCTCAGCTTTATTCTTTTGTACGAAGTAATCTTAAGCTGTTTAAGGTAACAAGTAAGGTCGCCCCCATATCTGCAAAGATGGCCATCCAAAGAGTTAACCAGCCTGGAATAATTAAAAGCAAGGCAAGGACTTTAATTCCAATAGAAAACGTGATGTTTTGTTTTATAATTCTTAAAGTTCTTCTGCTAAGACGAATGGTAAATAGGAGTTTTTCAAGATCATCTGCCATTAATACCACATCCGCAGTTTCTAATGCAGTATCCGTGCCAACTCCCCCCATAGCGATACCGACCGTGGAAGCGGCTAGAGCAGGAGCATCATTTATCCCGTCACCGACCATACCAACACGACCTTTATCAATCTGTAGGTTTTTGATAAATTCAAGTTTATCTTGTGGCATTAGTTCGGCATGAATATCTGAGATAGCTAGTTGTTTTCCAATTGCTCGTGCTGTTTCCTTGTTATCTCCCGTCAATAACAACGTGCGCTTAATCCCTATTTGGTTTAGCTTTCTAATGACTTCCTTACTTTGCTCGCGTACTTCATCGGCCACTGCAAACAATGCCATAACATACTCATTTGTCCCCAAGACCATTACTGTTTTGCCTTGTTGTTGTAGTCTTAAAATCTTCGTATCTAGTTCTTCTGTTAAACCATCTGATAGCAGCTCTTTAAACCAATTTGGGCTTCCAATATAATAGGTATCTTCTCCTATTGTTCCTTTTACACCTTTTCCTGTAATCGAAGTAAAATTATGAACTTCGCTCCTAGCGAATTTGGCGTTTTCTCTTTCTGCTTTTCGTAGTATTGACGCAGCTAATGGGTGCTGTGAGCCTTTTTCTAATGCAGCTGCGATTGCTAATACTTCTTTTTGATCAAAACTGCTTAGATTTTCAAGATCAGTAACCTCAGGAACACCCCTAGTTAATGTTCCTGTTTTATCAAAGGCAATCATCGAGAGAGCACCTAATTGCTCTAGATGGATACCACCTTTAATTAAAACACCATGCTTTGCAGCACTACCGATTGCCGTCACGATTGAAACTGGAGTCGATATAACTAACGCACAAGGACAACCTACCACCAATACGGCTAAGCCTCGGTAAATCCACTCTCCCCATGCTGAACCTAATAACAGTGGTGGGACTACAGCAATTCCAAGAGCTATCAGCATAATTGCCGGGGTATAATATTTGGCGAAACGATCGACAAATGCTTGAGAAGGTGCTTTCTCTGCTTGTGCTTCTTCAACAAGGTGGATGATTTTCGCAATCGTTGTGTCTTCCACTGTTTTCGTTACTTCTATCTCAAGTAAACCATCTTCATTAAAGGTTCCAGCGTATACACTTTCTCCGCTTGTCTTTGTCACAGGTACTGATTCACCAGTAATCGCTGCTTGGTTTATGGTAGACGACCCTTTTCTAATGGTCCCATCCATGGCAAGCTTTTGGCCTGGTTTGACTATCATGACATCTCCTACTTGGATTTCTTCTACTGGAATAACTATTTCTTGTAATCCTCGACGAATAAGTGCTTCTTTTGGAGCAATGTCCATTAGTGAACGTATCGATGCACGAGCTTTCTCCATTGAGTAGGTTTCAAGGGCCTCACTAATCGCAAATAAAATAACGACTGCCGCACCTTCACCCCACTCACCTATCGCACCTGCTCCGATGACAGCTATAGTCATCAGAGTTTTCATATCAAATTGTAGGCGAATTAAGTTACTTAAACCAATACGAAAGAGGTTGTAACCACCAATGAGGATAGAGCTCCCATAGGCTACTATTGAGAGTAGATTTTCCTCACCTATATATCTCCCTAATAGCCAACCAGTGATAAGGAAAAGTACTGATAAGAGTACATTCCAATGTTTAAGATAAAAAGGTGTCTTTTCCACCTCCAAACGTTGATTTTCAGGGGTAATTTTCAAGTTTTCAAATGCTCCTGCTTTTTCAAGCTCAGTAATCGTTGCTGAACCAATAACTGTTAGTTTTGCTGCTCCAAAATTTACAGTTGCACTCGTAACCCCTTGGAGACTATTTACATTCTGCTCGAACCGAGCAGCACAACTTGCTCATGATAGACCACTGACACGATAGATAGTCTTATCTGTTTGCATTATTCCTGGCCCTCCTTACTATGGATAAATGCTAATTCTATTAGTTGCTTTACATGATCATCATCTAATGAATAGAATACTAGCTTTCCTTCTTTACGATATTTGGCTAACCCCTGATTTTTTAGGAGTCGTAGGTGATGCGAAGCTGTTGCCATTGTACAACCAACGATATTAGCTACATCACAGACACATAGTTCATCCACTTGTGATAAAGAATAGGCAATTTTAATCCTTGTATCGTCAGCTAAAGCTTTAAAGATTTGAGCAACCGGTAATGTTTGCTGTTGTTGTAAGTCTACTTTTCTCTCATTCACCTTTACTTCGTCATAACAATAAATTTCGCATACAGGTTCATTCTCTTTATTAAATTTGGACACTTTGCCACCTCATTCAAACGTTTGTTTTAATGTTAGTTTATTCCTGGTTGCTCAAACAGTCAAGTGACCATTTGATTGTTATGAAAAATTTTACTGTTATCTTATGTAGGAGTTAACTATACGTGCAAAAAAATGAAAAATGGACGCCGGTGATGGCGTCCATTTCGGTTATTTGATTTCAAAGTATTGGTTGGCATTGTTATAACAAATGTCCTGAACAATCGAGCCCAACATTTGGTAGTCAGCTGGTGCTTCACCGCTTTCTACCCAACCACCTACTAATTGACATAAAATTCTCCTGAAATACTCATGGCGTGTATAGGATAAGAAGCTTCTAGAGTCAGTTAACATACCAATAAAGGAGCTTAGTAAACCAAGATTTGCAAGGTCTGTCATCTGATTTAACATGCCTTCTTTTTGATCTTGGAACCACCAGCCTGAACCAAATTGCATTTTCCCTTTTCCTTGTCCTGATTGAAAATTTCCACAGGCAGTTGCAATGACATAATTGTGAATCGGATTTAATGAGTAGATAATAGTTTTTGGTAACTCGTCATTTTTATCTAATTCATTGAAAAATCCGTTTAACTGTTTCGCTAATGAATAATCATGAACAGAATCAAACCCCGTATCTGGTCCTAATTTAGAAAACATTCGTTGGTTATTATTACGTATAGCTCCAATGTGTAATTGCATTGCCCAGCCTAGTGAATGATATAATCTTCCCAAGAATAGCAATGTATGCGTTTTGTACTTCATTTCTTCTAAATGGCTGACCGTTAGTCCACTTCTAACTTTTTCGAAAATAACAGAAGCTTCCTCTTTCGTACAAGGTTCAAAAGGTAACGTTTGAATACCATGATCAGATATTCTACATCCTAACTCGTGGAAGTATTGAGCACGAGTCTCAATGGCAGCTAGCAAACTTTCATATGTTGTAATCTCTTTGTTAGTAGTTTCAGCCAATTTATCTACATACGCATTAAAATCTGGTCTTGAAATTTCAACAGCTTTATCAGGTCGAAACGTCGGCAGAACTTTTGTTTGGAAATCCTCATTGTGTTTAATTGCTTGGTGATACTGAAGGTCATCTGTCGGATCATCTGTTGTACAAATTACCTTTACATTAGATTTCTCAATGATTTTTTGTACTGTAAAGTCTTCTCTTTGAAGTAATTCATTAGAGTGACTCCAAATTTCGTCACTAGATTCTTCATTTAAAAGAAGATCTGTTTGAAAATAGCGCTTTAATTCTAAGTGTGTCCAGTGATAAAGAGGATTACCAATCGTGTAAGGTACAGCTTTTGACCACGCTTTAAACTTATCGTAATCGGAACCATTTCCTGAAATTAGCTCTTCAGAAATCCCTAAGCTTCTCATGGCTCTCCATTTATAATGATCCCCATATAACCAAATTTCTGTTATATTTTTAAACGTTTTATTTTCAGCGATTTCCTTTGGACTTAAATGACAGTGGTAATCATATATAGGCATATCCTTGGCATAATCATGATATAAAATTTTTGCTGCTTCTGATTGCAGCATAAAATCTTCGTTAATAAACGGTTTCAATCTAAAAAACCTCCCTGTTTATTATTCAGTTAATCTACGTGTAAATAGGAAGCAATCTAAACGGACAGAGAAGCCGTTATTTTTGATAAAAAAGGCTTTTTTGAACTTTCGCGGACACCAGTGCTCTTATTTCGTCAAAATGATTGGAAAAATTGCCTTTCGTGACTAAATAACGTCTTCTCTGTCCGCGAAATTTCAAATTTACGCTTTTTTCTTAAAATAAGGGCTTTGGTGTCCGCATAACTCGTTACACCTATCAAACTTGCTATTTCCCTCTGGAAAGCTGAACTTCTCGAACAAATTGACTAGCTACTTCTGTCAAACTAGCAAGATATTCATCCGTTATTTCTTTTTTCGTGTTAACAAGGGTACTTCCTACCCCAGCTGCAACAGCGCCTGCCTTAATATACGCACCAACATTTGTCACGTTAATACCTCCTGTAGGCATCAACGGAATATGAGGCATCGGCCCATGAACGTCCTTAAAATATCCTGGCCCCACTATATTAGCCGGAAACACTTTAATTAGATCAGCACCATTTTCATACGCTGTTAGTATCTCAGTTGGAGTGAAGGCCCCTGGGACACTCAAGACCCCATATCGTTTCGTCATTTTAATCGTTTCAATGTTTACGACTGGAGAAAAGACAAATTTGGCTCCTGCCATAATAGATGCACGGGCAGTTTCAGGATCGAGAACTGTTCCTACCCCCACGATTGCTTCGTCCTTTAATTCGTCTGCAGCCATTTCAACTAAAGATAGAATTTTTGGCGTTTCAACCGTAAGCTCCAGCGCCTTAACTCCACCAGCACTCAATGCTTTTGCAATTGGAATTATGTTATCCTTGTTTGCCCCACGAATGACTGCTACTATACCGCTTTCTGTTAGTTCATTTAATAAACTCATTTTTACCTCCAAGAATTACGATTAGATAGTCGAAGCCTGGTTTACTAATTTCTCAACGCTAGCCCTCATGCCATTCTTTAAAATTTCATCAAGCTGTGTAGCTACAGTTGTTGTTAAGTTTGGCACCGCATGTAAATCTTGACCCCAGATTTCCTTTTTAGATAAGACCTCGCTAACAAGGTCCGTTAATTCTTCACTAGTACCATCAAATTTAGTCCAGACCGACAGCAAGATCTGCATTACTTCATGGTTGTCACGAATGGAATATTCCACCTCACCACGTTGCCCAACAAGTTCATTTGCTTCGACTCTTACCGGACGATTAAACGCTAAAAGCCCTGCTAGTGCAAACGTAATTGCTGGAGGTAGAGTACCTTTTTGTTCAACATAATCTAATAACGATGGAACTAACCGCGACTTAAATTTAAAAACAGAACTTAAGGCGATGTCCTTTAAATAATGTTTGTTATACGGATTTAAAAATCGTTCAATCACCGCTTCTAAAAACTGTTTCTTTTCTACTTCATCAATATCAACAGTAGGATATATCTCATTTAACATTCCATTTTCAATAAACTTACGTAATGTAACGTCCTCCATCACTTCTTGCACAGTATCTACACCTGCTAAGTAACAAACAGCAGACATCATCGTATGAGGACCGTTAAGTAGTCTAACTTTCAAATTTCTAAAAGGAGTAATATCGCCCCATTTAACATTTAATCCAGCTTGATCAAATGGGATTTCCTTTGCAACTTCCGGAGTTGCTTCAATTGCAAAAAGATGATAAGGTTCACCGACTGTTAATAGTTCATCTTTGTAGCCAAGCTTTTGCTCGAATTCATTAATTTCATCACTCGGGAAACCAGTAACAATTCGGTCTACTAACGTATTGCAAAATTTATTATGAGATTTTATCCAATTAATGAACGCACTAGGAAGTTCCCAGTCTTCAGCAATCTTTAACACGATCTTCTTTAACAGATTTCCATTTTCCTCAACAAGCTCACAAGGAATAATTACTAGTCCTGACTCTGAAGACCCCTTAAAGAAAGTAAAGCGATGGTAAAGTAAAGAGGTTAACTTACCAGGAAACGACTCTGCAGGAAAATCAGGATTATAATCCTCTTTAAGGTAGGTTAGTCCGGCCTCTGTTGTATTGGAAAATATGAATTTTATGTCAGTGGAAGTTATTATGTTATTTAACTCTGCCCAGTCGTCAGATACTTTTATACCACGTGAGACAGCAGAAATAATTTCTTTCTTTTCCACTTTCTCGCCATCTTCTACGCCTCGTAAAACCACTGTATACAACCCGTCTTGATTATTAATCACCGGAATTTTATCCTGACCCCTTGGTTGTACCAAGACCACTTTACCGTTGAAAAGTCCTTGTTTATTTAATTCATTAATCATCCAATCGACAAAGCCTCTCATAAAGTTTCCTTCACCAAATTGAATGACTCTCTCTGGAAGGTTTTCTTGAGTTTCGAAGGTAACAGATGCTGGTAGAGTCCTTTTGTCTAATGTTTTATTTAGAGTATCCATGAATTTATCACTCCAATTTATTTCTATAAGATTACCCCATCTTTAAAAATAGAGATCTCTTTAAATCCGAATTTCTCGTTATTTGTAACAACATCACCGGAGGCCAATTGAATAATATACTCAAACAAATCGTTTGCTAGTTCATTCATCTGCACACCGTTTAATAATTCTCCTGCATTAAAATCAATCCAATTTTTCTTCTTTTCTGCTAACTGCGAGTTCGTTGAAATTTTAACAGTTGGAACAGGTCCTCCAAACGGTGTTCCCCTTCCTGTCGTAAATAGAACGATATGTGATCCAGCAGCTGCTAGCGCTGTCACTGCAATTAGATCATTTCCTGGACCTTGTAAAAGATTTAGGCCTGATTTCTTTAAGCGGTCACCATAGTCTAGTACATCAACAACCGTAGAGAAGCCACCTTTTTGAACACAACCTAATGACTTTTCCTCTAAAGTCGTGATCCCACCCGCCTTATTTCCTGGAGACGGATTTTCATAAACTACTTGGTTGTGCTTTAAATAATATTCTTTGAAGTCATTCACAAGTTTGACAGTTTTTGAAAAAGTATCTTCGTCTTTTGCGCGTTCCATCAAAATTGTTTCTGCCCCAAACATCTCCGGTACTTCTGTTAAAACTGATGTACCTCCGTGAGAAATGAGAATGTCTGAGAATGCTCCTACAAGTGGGTTTGCTGTGATACCGGAAAACGCATCAGAGCCACCACATTTTAAGCCGACTTTCAGTTTAGAAACTGGTATTGGTTGCTTCTTAAACTTTGAGGCAAATGCGACAAGCTCTTCTAGTACTTCTAGCGATTCAGTAATTTCATCATCAGCTTCTTGGACAATTAAGAACTTAACTCGGTCCTCATCGTACTCACCGATCACCTGTTTAAATTGTGATACATAGTTATTTTCACAGCCTAGACCAAGTACAAGTACTGCAGCTGCATTTGGATGATGAACTAAATTACTTAATATTTTTTGAGTATTTAATAGGTCGTCACCTAACTGGGAGCAACCAAATAAATGAGGGTAATGGAACACACCATCAATTCCTTGGTCCTTAAATTGATCATTTGCCATTTTCGCAATAATTTCTGCCGTTTTATTAATACAACCAACGGTATTAATAATCCAGATCTCGTTACGAATACCAACCTCACCATTTTCTCTTACATACCCATTAAATGTTCTTTCAACTGGAGGATCTACTAATTTTATAGGTTCGACAGGATTATAGGTATACTCTAATGTTCCCGATAAATTTGTTTTCGTATTATGGGAATGAACCCATTCACCGACTTCAATTGGTTCTGTAGCATGGCCAATTGGATAACCATACTTTACGATGTGATCTCCTGGAGGAATAGGTCTAATCGCTACTTTATGACCAAAAGGCGCATCCGTTTTCAATTGGATCTCTTGGTCATTAACTAGTATTGTATCTCCTTCAGATAAATCTTTTAAGGCAACTACCACATTATCATTCTCATAAACTAGAATATAATCAGCTTTCATGTTGTTCCTCCTATCATAATTAACAACGTTGTTATTTTAATTTTATGTTTTTTTAACAACGTTGTCAATTTTCTTTTTGGTATTATTATTCAAATTATCTACTAATATCCTCTGCATCTTTTGCATGTATAAAGCGCTCTAACTCTTCACGATCTGGTAGACCTTCAAAGTCACCAGGAATCTGAGTTGCAATGGCGCCTACTGCATTTCCACGTTGTACAGCTAGTTCAACAGTCAAGCCTTCTAACAAGCCTGAAATGAGCCCTGCTGCAAAGCCATCACCTGCTCCAACTGGATCGATAACCTTTTTGACAGGAAATCCTGATACAAGCTGGAAAGAATTTCGAGTAAAATAGTATGCACCCTTTGAACCAACTTTTAAAACAACTAAATCTGCCCCTTGTGCCAAAAATAATCTTCCTAATTTTACAGGGTCGCTTTCACCAAACATAAACTTTCCTTCATCTACTCCTGGAAGAATAATATCCACTAATCCTGCTATTTCAAGCAATACACTTCTAGCTTTTTCTTCACTCCAAAGCTTTCTTCGAAGATTCGGGTCAAAAATGACAGTTACCTTATGTTTTTTCGCAAAAGCAATTGCTTTAAGTATGGCTTCATAGCAGCTATCACTTAGAGCTGGAGTAATTCCTGTAAGATGAAGATACTTAGCTTTTGCAATATATTCTTCATTTAGGTCATTTACTGTTAGTTTACTTGCAGCCGAGCCGCTTCGATAATATTGAACGCGAACATCCTCACCACTTCTTACTTCTTTAAAATAGAGTCCTGTTGGTGCATGCGGGTCTGTTTTCACTTGGCTAGTATCAACGCCTTCACCACGAATAAAGGAAACCATTGCTTTTCCAAATTCATCATTTCCTACTTTACTAATCCAGCCTGTTGAATGGCCAAGCCGAGTTAACCCAATTGCAACATTTGTTTCCGCCCCACCGAATTTACGTGAGTAGGAGTGAGAATATCTCATTAATGGTGAATCCTCTGGTGTAAATAGCACCATTGTTTCGCCAATTGTCACTACGTCCATTGCTATTCCTCCTTTTGAATACTAATTCTAGGTATTTCCTTAGCATATTTATCTATTAACTATAGTTATTCGATCATTTCATGTTTTTTTTCGATCATTTGAGGCTGTTTTTCTATCATTTCGCCAAGTTATTCGATCAATTGCTCTAACTTTTCAATCATTTAAAGAAAAAGGACCTTTCTGATAGTGCATAGGAAGGTCCTTTTTCATCATTTCGTATTATCTTGCCATCCAACCACCGTCTACGACTAACACATGGCCATTTACATAATTCGATGCAGGTGAAGCAAGAAATACTGCAGCACCCACCAAATCTGAAGGCGTACCCCATGAGGCTGCCGGGATTCTTCCTAGGATTGATTTGTTACGTTCTTCATCCGCTCTTAGTGCTTCAGTATTATTTGTTTCAATATAGCCTGGAGCAATTGCATTTATTTGAATACCCTTACTAGCCCACTCATTTGCTAATGCTTTTGTCAGACCTGTCACGCCGTGTTTACTAGCTGCATATCCAGGAACAGTAATTCCACCTTGAAAAGATAGTAGAGAAGCAATATTGATGATTTTCCCTGCACCCTTTTCAATCATTGATTTAGCAAATTTTTGACTAATAATGAATACTGAATTCAAATTTGTATCAATCACAGCTTGCCAGTTTGATAGGGAATGATCAATTGCTGGTTCTCTGCGAATGATGCCTGCATTATTAACTAAAATATCAACGTGACCGATTTCGGCAATCAGTTCATCACACTTCGTAGGTAATTCTGTAATATTTCCTAAATCTACAATGACCGATTTGTATTTTTTTCCAAGACTTTCAATCATCTGTTCCGTTTCTTGCATATTATTTTGGTGTCCCAATAAAATAATGTCTGCCCCTGCTTCAGCTAATCCAACAGCAATTGCCTGGCCAATACCAGTTCTAGCTCCAGTTACTAACGCTGTTTTTCCCTCTAAAGAAAACAACCCTGCCATGATACTCCTCCTCCACCACATAAAATCTATTTATCATTCACACTTCTTAATTCATAATTCATAATTCATAATTCATAATTCATAATTACTTCAGATCCTTCATATCTACAAAATCCATATCAGTAAACGTGTAATTTTCTCCTGCCATTGCCCAAATAAATGTGTAATTCCCTGTCCCTACACCAGAGTGAATAGACCAGCTAGGCGAGATAATTGCTTGTTCGTTGGCAACAACGATATGGCGCGTCTCACTTGGTTCACCCATAAAATGCATGACACGATTTTCTTCTGCTAAATCAAAATATAAGTACACTTCATTACGACGGTCATGAATATGAGCAGGCATTGTGTTCCACATATTGTTTGGTGCTAAGAACGTCATTCCCATCATTAACTGACAAGTTTGTACGCCATCACCATGAAGAAATTTGTAGATTGTACGTTTATTTGATTGACTGTCATCTCCTAAATGAACAGGAGTAGCATCGCTTATATCAATCTTTCTTGTTGGGTATTCTTTATGTGCTAATGCAGAAACGAAGTAAAGACGAGCTGGATTGTTTTGATCTACACTTTTAAAAGTAACTTCTCTTTTTCCTAATCCAATATATAAGCAATCTTTAGCGTTTACTGTAATTTCTTCTCCATCAATAGTAACAACTGCTGGTTGCGAGCCAATATTAATAATTCCTATTTCACGTCGCTCCAAGAAATACTCTGTCTTTAAAGTTGCCGCTGCTTCTAGAGATAATTCAGAAGTTGGTACAACGCCACCAATAACTACGCGGTCTTCATGGCTATACACCATGTTAATTTCCCCTGTTACAAATAACTTCTCGAGTAAGAATTCCTCACGTAACTCCTCTGTTGTGTAATGTTTTGCATGCTTTGGATGTGTACAGTATTTAATTTCCATTCCAAATCCCTCCGAATTAGTTTATTTTTGAATGCACATTTAGCAATTCATCGATCTTAATAGAACGGTTTTCCTTTGTCGAACGCCATAACGCTTCACCAACAGCGATTGAATAGCCACCAGCCTTAGCTCCAGCCAAGATTTCATAATTTCTACGAGGATCGTCACCTAAGAATATATCTTCTAGTAACAATGGATCCCCACCTCCGTGGCCACCCTTGTTTTGAACAACGTGGATAATTTCCTTTGATCCAAATAGCGGGAAGTAATCTACCGTTTGCTGAGCAGGATGTGGGAAAGGTATTCTTGAAGGCTCATGGAATTCAGTAGTTTCAATTCTCCCTTTCGTTCCGTTGATTGCCAACCGATATCCCTCGTAAGGTGTTGAGAAATTAATTGAATAACTTAGTAGTGCTCCTTTGTCATATTTCACCGTAGCAACGTAAGTATCCTCTATATTTATTTCACTATCAAAAATACAGGCATCTTGACGATAATTTGTATATTTTGTCCCCATATTAAACGAAGGCTTTACATGATCATCATGGATTGACGTTTCTTCACTACGATTCGTCCAACGCATATAATAATCACATTGTATTTTTTCTTGACATGTTTCACAGTAACGTCCATCTGTTTTTGAAGGATTTAACTCTCCTTCTGGACCATAATAATTTAAAGCTCCATATGCAAATGCCTCAACCGGATTTTGGTCAATCCACCAGTTTACTAAGTCAATATGATGTGTAGATTTATGAATTGATAAACCACCAGAGAATTCTCTCATTCTGTTCCATCGTTTAAAATAAGAAGCACCATGATACGTATCAATGTACCAATTGAGATCGATAGAAGTGACTCTTCCTATTTTCCCTTCTAAAATTAGTTCTTTAATTTTACGATGTGGTGGTGCATAACGATAGTTAAATGTCACCGTAACTTTCCCTTTACTCTTCTCTTCAGCTTCGATAATTCTCGCTGCATCATGCGCGTTTGTTACCATCGGCTTTTCCGTAATAACCTCAAGGTCATATTCCAGCCCTTTTAAAATGTAATCAATATGCGTATCATCTCTGCCTGCTACAATCATCGCATCCGGTTTTGTTTCTTTAATCATTTGATCAATTTCGTCAGGTGTGTAAGTCGGAATGGAACCTAACTCCGGAAACTTTTCTTTTAGAACGTCAAAACGTAGTGGATCAATATCTAGAAGCCCAACGATTTCGCTTCTACTTGAAAATTTCTCTAGCATAGGTTGAATAAACATCCCAAAAGATCTGTTGCTTAAACCACAAAACACATATCTCTTCACTTATTTCCCCTCCATTTTTAAACTACCTACAACAATAATTTAGGTACTTTACGTTCATCGCCAACGCAAAATACCTTCATCACATTTGCTTGGTTCGTTAGACTGTCTAGATGCACTCTTATTTCAGACCAGTTGTAGCGATACCTTCAACAATATATTTCTGACAGAAAATAAATAGAATAAACTGAGGTAAAAGCGATAATGATGACATCGCAATCAGCGGTCCCCAAGCTGTCATGGCATCAGGATCCATAAAGCCCCTCAAACCTAAAGCTACCGTATAAAGCTTTGTATCCTGCAAGAAAATTAAAGGTGTAAAGAAGTCATCCCATGTCCACATGAACGCAAAGATTGTCACAGTAATTAGTGCTGGTTTACATAGTGGTAAAATGATGTGCCAGAAAATACCGAACTGACTGCAACCGTCAATTACTGCTGATTCGTCCAACTCGCGTGGAATACCACGGATAAATTGAACCATTAAGAAGATAAAGAAAGCTGACCCTCCTAAGAAAGCTGGTACAATTAGCGGTAGAAATGTATTTACCCAGCCAATTTTATGGAATAGGATGTATTGCGGGATAATAACTACCTGGATTGGAAGCATTACCGTTCCTAATAAACAAGCAAATAGGATTTTTTGAAACTTAAATTGTAACCTTGCGAAACCATAGGCTACTAGACTCGAAGAAAATAAAGCTCCTAGTACAACAAAAGACGTTACAATCATTGAGTTTTTAAAGAATAAGTCGAAGCCATAACGGCCATAACCTTCCCAACCAATTGTATAGTTTTCCCACCTGAGTTCGGAAGGAATTAAGGATGCGGCATTATGAAAGATTTCTGCTTCCGGTTTTAAGGCACTAGCAAACATCCAGAGGATTGGATAAATCATTAGAAAACCTAAGCCAATCATAAATGTATGATAGATAATAGATGATGTTTTTGATTTTTTGTTTAACATGTTTATTTGCCTCCTTCCGACTCGTAGTAAACCCATTTCTTACTAGAAATGAATACGATTGCTGTAAGTAAACCAATAACTAATAAAAGTACCCAAGCTAACGCTGAAGCGTATCCCATTCGGAAATATTCAAACGCGTTTTGGTAGAGATATAGTGCGTAAAGTAATGTTCGATCAATAGGTCCTCCCGCAGTAATTAAGAAGGCTTGTGTAAATGTTAAAAATCCATTGATAATTGCAAAAATAAGGTTAAAGAAAATTACCGGCGTTAACATTGGTAACGTAATTTTAAAGAATTGATGAAAACGATTTGCTCCGTCAACCGAAGCCGCTTCATATAACTCTTTTGGAATTTGTCTTAATCCCGCAAGGAAGATAACCATCGGTGAACCAAATTGCCAGATAATTAGTAGGATAAGAACTGATAAAGCATAGTCAGGGTGAGCAAACCAGTTATAACCCTCAATATTAAACCAACCAAGAACAGCGTTTAATGCGCCTTCGCGTCCAAAGATCTGTCTCCAAATAACTGCTACCGCAACACTCCCACCAATGATTGATGGAACATAATAGATTAAACTATAAAAACCAGAGCCACGGTGACCCATATTCATAAGTATCGCTACAGTTAGTGCAAATATAAGTCGTAAAGGTACTGCTATAGCAACAAAGATAAGCGTTACCTTTAATGTCGTCCAAAATCTCGGGTCACTTGTAAACATCCGAACATAATTATCAAACCCAACCCACCTTGGAGCACTTAACAAGTCATAACTAGTAAATGATAAGTAAAAGGAATATAGCATGGGTCCGACAATTATAAATAAAAATCCAATTAACCAAGGAGAAATGAAAGCATAAGCTACAAGATTATTTCTAAGTTTTCGTTTCTTCGGAGTAATCGTTTGGATTACTTTCTGATTTTCGCCCAGTTGGGGAGAAGTATTCATGACATGACCTCCTTCTAAAAAGTAAGAAACCACCTAAACTCATCATTTAGATGGTTTCTATAAAACAATCAATTTCTAATTATTGTCTACTAATGATGTCTAGCATTTCAGCTTTGTATCTAGAAACTGCTTTTTCTGGTGTATTCGCTCTATAAAGAATTTCTAAGAAAATACGATCGAAGGCATTGTCTAGCTCACTTCCAGATGGTGGTGGTGGCGGTGGTGCATCTCCTACGTATTTACTAATTAAATCAATGTAATCAAATTGTTGCTGAACTGTTCTTTCTAAGTTCGTATACATATGCTCACGAATTTTTGAAGAAATTGGTACTCCACGGTCACCTTGTAAAATATCATTTGCTTCTGTGCTATTTGTCATCCAGTCCATAAACTTAATAACTTCTTCAGGATGCTTCGTACTTGGATTCATAGAATATAGTAATGAAGCACGAATGTATGCACCTGTAGTTCCATCATTTCCAGATGGTAGGATTGTCATTTCAAGATCACGGCCTGCAGCTTGAGCTACAGCTACGATTTGGTTACTGTGAATAATTTGCATTGGTGCTTGTTTATTAACGATTAAGTAGTTTTCAATTGTTGCTGCAGCTTCATTTACGTCTGCCGGTGGTACGACACCTTCATCTTGAAGCTCTACCCAGAAATTCATGAAATCAACAAATAATTGGTCATCTTCCCAACCTAAACCTGTACCATCTTCATTGTATAACCATTGACCTTGTTGTAATAACCAAGTTCCAAAGGCACGTGAATGGTTTACATCAATATAAGTACCATAAGTACCTAATGCTTCAGATAATTGACGAGCTGTATTTGCAAAATCTTCCCAAGTATAACCAGGTTCTAATAGCGGTACGCCTGCTTCTGCAAACAATTCTGGATCGTAAACTAAAGCAAACGCATTACTACCTGTACTTAGTCCAACTAATTCACCTTGGAAGTATCCTGGATCTAAACTAGCTTGATCAATAAATTCTGTGTTAATAAGACCAGAGTCTACAAATGGTTGTAAGTTTGCTAATTGCCCACGGCTACCATACATTGGTAACCAACGGTCAACCATTTGAAAGATATCAGGAGCGTTTCCACCTGCTACTTGTGTTGCTAAACGGTCAGCATAATCTCCAAATCCTAAGAATTCTGGATTAATTGAGACATGTGGGTTTAAATCTTCATAAGCTTCAATAAGTGCTAATGTACGATCATGTCTGTCTTGATTTCCCCACCATAAGAAGCGGATCTCAACATCTTCCCCGGTAGCTGGTTGTTCATTATTCGTAGTTGGTTCGGTTGTTGTATTACCTTGATTATTATCTGTAGTACTTGGTTGAGATGAGTTACTTGAACATGCTACTAAGAAAGTAATAAGAAGTAACGTAATGAGAAGCGTTAATTTTTTCATAAATTTAAATCCCCCTTTAATCTTTTTTAAATGAAATTAATCCTTTGCCATGCTTTCGTCCTAACTTCACTTCACCCCTTATTTAAAATAATTTTTTTGAAACAACATTGCTTTCAATTGTAAGGGTTTACAAATGTTAATAACAACGTTGTTAATAAAACTTTGATTTTAACCTTTAGAATAGGATTAAAATACGATTTCGTTTAAACTCCAGGGTGCTTTTTTCTTCCAATAAAGTTAGCTAATTTGAAATAGAAACTAGCCTCATTTATCATAAACCAAATGTATCTCAAACAAGTTTAGTACGTCTATAATCTTCAGTTCAGTTCTATGAAAACGCTAACAATCGCCCGTAATATCATGGGTTAAGCTAAGATAATGAACATGATATAAGTTAATGATTATTGTTTGAGAACTTTGATAATTAGCTGGTTTCGTCAATATTTTCGAATATGCTTTCTATTCTGAACTTATGATCATTTATCAAATTCGAAACAAAAGAAAAAAGCAGCCGAAAGTTTTCAGCCACTTTTTTCTTCACTTTTCTTCTGTTCAATTTTCAAGAATATGCGGTGAGCAATTACCATGTACATCATACTTAAAGGAGCAACGCTTAGAAATAAGAATGATGCAGGTGCAACTTCTAGAGCAAAATACACAAAGACTAAACATAAGATCATTGAGAACGTGTGAAATGGGTTAGACATTCCTATTATCAAAGCATATCTAAAATTTTGGAAAAGCTTTAAGTCATAATGAACATAGATCGGAAAAATATAAAGAAGCATGATTGCGTAATTAAAGGTAATTGCGATAAAGAGATAAAATAATACCTGAGAAAAGACACCTTCTAAACTATAAAAGATATATATATCAGTTACTAAAACCGCTCCTATAATAACTAAAATAAAACCAAAAACATTAGATTTTATAAACTCTTTACGGTAAACTGCCCAAAACCTTTGAAAGATAGGAAGATCTGTTTCTCCTTGTATCCATTTTCTAGTAATCGTAAACATTGCTATAGTCGCAGGGAAAATACCTAAAACTACCCCACCTAATAACGAGAAACCTACCCATAAGATGTTTACAAGTGCTAATCTAACAATCCATTCACAGGCTACATAAAAACTGCCTAAAACGCCTCTCATCTCCATATTGCGCCTCCTCATCATGTCCTAATATTCAGCTTTTGTAATAAGTTCGAAAATAACAACGTTTGTATTAATTGTAAGTTTGCTAGGTTACAATGTCAATTACAAGTATTAAAAAGTTTAGAAGATTACAAAAACCAAACCTTTACTAAGGTTAGCAAAGGTTTGGTTAGATAATTTATTATATAATATTATTTTATTGTTAATAAATTTACCAATACTTGTGCACTTTCCGCACGTGTCATAGGTGCCTTCGGAGTAAAAGTGTTATTGCCTCTACCTTTTAAAAGTCCTAATTGATAAGCTGCATCAACTGCTGCTTGTGCCCAAGAACTCACACTTTCTCGGTCATTAAATGTCGAAGGCTGAGCAACCTTTACTTTATCCTGTGCCTGGTACTCATACGCTCTGATTAGCATTACTGCCATTTCTTCACGTGTGATTGTCGCATGAGGATCGAACGTAGTTGCTGTTCTTCCAAACACGATCCCCGCTTCATAGGCTGCCGTGACGTAATTTTCGTACCATGCGCCACCAGTAACATCAGTGAATTGAGATTTCCCTTTAGCCTCGAGACCTAACGCGCGAACAATAAATGCCGCAAATTGGGCTCTTGTTACACTTTCTTGAGGCGCAAATTCTGTTTCAGTCATTCCTTTAATAATGTGCTTTGCAGCCATATTTGTAATGACATCCTCTGCCCAGTAACCTGCTGGAATATCTTTAAAGTTTTTCTTGTACTCGAGTGCTGTGTACTTGCTAAAGTGCTTTACTTTTGCCTCAACTCGGTCGCCAACTAGGGTTCCACCTTGGTAAACTAGTTTCCCGTCCTCGCCAATATAGTAAACTCCTACAAGATCATAGTTCACTTGATCGTTTACCTTTAATGATATGAAAACTGGTTGATCAAATTCAGCTAACTTGTGTTGTTTTCCGTCTTTCCCAATAATTACTAAGCCGAATTCATATACATCTCCTGCATTTTTTATAGTAGCACTGTACGTATTTGTAGCTTTTTTCATCAACTCTGTCGCTATCTCTTTCGCTACAGTGTCTACTGAAAAGACGATTTGACTACCCGCTAGCTCTGATTGAGAGACTAAACCTTGTAATTGACTCACAACTTTAGCTGGAACTTCAATTGCAAAATCTTTTCCTTGAACAACAATAGTGTTGTTCCCATTAAATGCCACGACATTCGCTGGGAAAATGACTTGTTTCACTTCTGCCCCTATTTCAACCGTAATTTTTCCATTCTGCGCCTGTGGGTTAGTTACTACAAGTTTCGATCTATCTGACGTCACCGGTGGATGAGCTGGTGGACCTGGATTTACAGGCTCCCCTGGCTCTCCTGGTTCCCCTGGTTCTCCTGGCTCTCCTGGCTCTCCTGGCTCTCCTGGCTCTCCTGGTTCTCCTGGCTCTCCTGGTTCTCCTGGCTCTCCTGGCTCTCCTGGCTCTCCTGGCTCTCCTGGCTCTCCTGGTTCTCCTGGTTCTCCTGGTTCTCCTGGCTCTCCTGGTTCTCCTGGTTCTCCTGGCTCTCCTGGTTCCCCTGGCTCTCCTGGTTCTCCTGGCTCTCCTGAGTTAGTATAGTAAATTGATATATCTTCAATTGTTACACTTGCACTACTTTCGGTACGAATCTGAACGAAAGAGGCTGTTGTTCCAATTTCTAATTCGATAATTAACTCACCTGTTGAAAGTGAATTTGCAAACTCTTCAAATACTTTTGATGCAGCCCCATGTACAGAGTTGTTTTGAGAAGTTGTATTATTATCTACATACACTTGAAACCTTCCTGTACCACTTACGTTAGATAAATTTATTTTAATAGTATATGGTTTGCTGAAATCAAATACCCCTCCAGGCGTACTTGAAGCTGTGGTTCCTGAAGTTGATAAAGCACCAATCGTCATTCTGCCACCATTAATACTTACTGCTCCTGACTCAACAACTACAGTACCACCTGTTTTAAGATACATAGGTTTCGTGGAATCATTTGGTAACGATTTGTATGCTGCAGTAAATAAACTTGCTGTAGTAGCTTCTACGAAATCATCATAAAAAATCTCACCTGTTGGTTCTCTCACGTCAAACTCTTGTGGAGTAACATTCACTGGAGCTGAAGCTTCACTAGTTCCAACTTTATTCACAGCAAAAATAATATAGGAGTATGTTAAACCATTGGTTAATTCAGTGTCAGTAAAACTATTGTCATTACTAGAACCCACCTCGATGAATTCACCGTCTTGTGCTAATTTCCTTTTTACTAAATAATAATCTGCATCTAAAACCTTATGCCAAGTTAATGTTACTGTTTCACTTGCACCGACTGCCTTAACATTTTGTGGTGCTAATGGCTTGGTTGGCTCCTGGGGAGGAAGTTGAATTCCACCGCCACCAGTTGTGTCTATTATACCAACCCCAGTAAATAACTCTGCGAGAATTTTGGCCTCTTCTGGAGAGACTGCAGTGTATTCATAAGGGACAGTAAAATCTGTAGTTGAAACTAGATGTTCATGTGGAGTGTCTACGTAAATATTGTCAACTAAATTCCAATATCCTGTTGAAGGACTACCGTAGAACCATCCTACTGGTCCTTTAATGTGTCCTGTAGTAGGATCAACTGTACCTGCACCTACATTTTCAAAGTAATTCCCTTCAACAAGAACTTGTGCTCCGTTTCTTGCATTGATTGCAGTATCACCAATATTCTTAAAATAGTTGTTTAACATATGAACATTCGCATACCTTATTAACGGAACACGCGATTCGAGATCATGGAAATAGTTATTATGATAAGTAATTTTATCTGGTGCTAGGGATGGATTATCAGTATGGCCATTTAAAGAAGTCTTCCAATGATTATGGAACCTATTCCATGATATTGTCACATATTCAGACCCGCGTTTTACATCAACAAGTCCATCATAATAATTCTTATCAGGATTATTATAATATTCACTATAAAATTCATTGTGATCAATCCAAACATTATGGCTATTTGATGTGACTTCAATTGCTGTCCCTTCACCTTGACGAACATGGTGGATTGATAAATTTCTGAATACAATGTTGTTTGCTCTAGAAACTGTAAAGCCAACGCCATCAAACTCGCCTTTTGTACCAACACCTAAAATTGACACATGTGATACATCTTTAACATCCATCTTGCTTCTACCAAAGTTTTTATCACTAATTGTAACATCAACAAAGATAATTAACCCTTCATTAGGATTTTTAATATGATCTCTTAATAACTGATACATTGCCTCGCCTGGGTTATCATAGCCACTTTGTGGCCAATATTCACTTAACAAGTATTCTTTGTATGTTGGTGCACCATATCCTCCAGTTGTACCTCCATTTAATGATGCATATCCTATCGGAGTATCACTCCAAACAGGTGATTCTTTTGGAGAAGCTTCAACCTGCGGAGATGCTGTTTCACCATAAGCGTTTAGTGCAGTAACTACATAAAAATACGTAACATCAGAATTTAATCCACTGTCTAAATAACTAGTTTCATTCAGTCCAACGGCCAATTGCTCATAGGGACCACCATTAACTGTACTTCTTTTAATAATAAAGCTTTCTGCAAAATCAGATGACCAAGACAAACCAATTTGGTTTACTCTCTCATCAACAGTAACTATTGGAATTGTTGGTGGTTGCGGCTCCATTGGAGTTGCCGTAACTTGAACGGAATATCCACTTTCACCATTGCTGTTGACAGCACTAACCACATAGTAGTAAGTAGTACCATTAATTACTTCTGTATCAATAAAACTGGTCCCTGTTATTCCTTCCGACAATATCTCGTATGGTCCACCAGCTGAGATACTTCTTTTTACAGTGTAAGTGTTAGCATAATTTGCTATACCCCATTGCAAATTTACTTTCCCAAAACCTGCAATTGCTTGAAACTCAGTTGGGATAGTTGGAAGTTCATCACTTCCAGGTACCCAAGCACCTTGAAGAATTTTCACATCATCAAAATAGTGCCCGACCGTATTACTATTAGGTGTAAATGTATCAAATTTGTTAATTTTTGAAACAGTTGAATGGAAATTTACATTACTAACTTTTAGATCACCGTTAATATATACAGTTGCTTTTTGGTTTTCAATGTCAGCGATAATTCTAAAGTCGTACCATACTCCGGCAGTATAGCTTTGTAAGTGTGTATAGGAATTATTTGAGTGACGATAGGATAAATTCCCACCAGAGGTCTCTAAATAAACAGCAATTCCGTCTCCTGTTCCTCCTGTTTCAAGTAGTCTGATAATCTTAGTAGAACTTGTCATGGCTTCCTGGAGAAATTTAAAATCAAAAGTAAGTACCTCACTCTGCTCACTAAACGTACGACTGAGTGTAACGTTAGAAGAACTACTAGTGTTATTCAGATAAACACTCTTATTTTCTCCACTAGGAAAATCAACGATACGAACGGTTCCGCCTGTTTCATCAACAGAATAGCCCTGAGGTATCGATCCAGTTGGCTGATCATTAAAGCTATCATTTATTATTATAGGTAGAGGCTCAACTGGATGACCAGGGGGCGTTTCAGCAAGTTCAGGTTTAGCACTTACTTTATTAGACCATTCACTATCTCCTACTTCGTTTGTTGCAATTACTATATAGTCGTAGGTCACACCATTTGTTACTTCAGTATCTGTAAAGCTATTAGTCTCAGTAGTTCCAATAAGACTAAACTCAGCTGTTTCATGAAGACTTCGCATTATTCGATAGGAATTTGCTCCATCTACTATTGACCAAGATAAGCTCACTTCTCCATCTCCAGCCAGAGCAGCAAGATCTGTTGGCGCATTTGGTACTACCGGGACTGGAGGAGTTTCTCCACCATTTAATATCTGCTCTATCAGAATACTTTCTATTGTTACAGCAGCACTACTTTCAGTACGAATTTGTATAAAGGAAGTAGCAGTACCAACCTCTGGTTCAATTACAATCTCGCCACTAGTAAGCGCACTTCCCACTTCTTCAAAAACCTTTGATGCTGCACCATGGATCGAATTCCCTTGAGAAGTAGTGTTATTGTCAACATATACTTGAATCTTTCCGCTTCCACTAGCATTTAGTACATTTATCTTAATTCTGTATGGTTCACTTAAATTAAACACACCTCCCGGAGTACTTGTTGAAGTAGTTGATGTACTAGCTAATGCACCAACCGTCATTCTTCCCCCGTTAAGTGTCAATGAATCATTTTCCGCAGTCACAGTCCCGCCAGTTCTCACATACATAGCTTTTGAAGAATCATTTGGTAGTGACATATAGCTAGCTGTAAATAAGTTAGCTGACGTAGCCCCTTGAAAATCATCATAAAAAACTATGCCAGTACTTGCCTCTGTTTTCGGAAAAGTGTGTAGGGGAAAATAAATAAATAAATTAAAAATCATTGTAAAACACAATATAAGACTAGTTATCCTAACTTTCATCAGAGCCTTACCCCCTTGATTTTGTTATAGATTCTTCAAGAATAACATTATATTTTGGGTAAACTTTACAAAAGATCTAACTTTTTTACATTAAAAAGCCTAACCATTGCATGCTAGACAACTATTTACATTCTTACAGCAATGGTTAGGCTTAGAGCTTTTTTTTATTTTGATTTTAATAAATTTGCAATTACTTGCGCACTTTCCGCACGTGTCATTGGAGCTTTAGGAGCAAAGATGTTGTTGCCTCTACCTTTTAGTAGTCCTAATTGGGACGCTGCATCAACTGCTGCTTGTGCCCAAGAACTCACACTTTCTCGGTCATTAAATGTCGAAGGCTGAGCAACCTTTACTTTATTCCGTGCCTGGTACTCATACGCTCTGATTAGCATTACTGCCATTTCTTCACGTGTGATTGTCGCATGAGGATCGAACGTAGTTGCTGTTCTTCCAAACACGATCCCCGCTTCATAGGCTGCCGTGACGTA